>NZ_WYDS01000009.1 GCF_009914765.1 Halodesulfovibrio sp. MK-HDV
CAACGTAAAGAAGCAAAGTTGTTTTCTTTTTCTGGAGGGCAATTCCAATATGAAATGTAGCCAGAGTGCAAATAAGTAAGACCAAAAGATGTTGGGGCTCACCCCAAGCATAAAACAACAAACTACAAATAAATAAAAATGCATTCAATACAATGGTATGGCTATATTTTTTCTGTAAATGACAAAAAAGCCATGTATGAATAAATAGTACAAGTGGAAGAAAGATAAAGACGAAGACTAACGAGCTAAAAACCATTTGCAATTTCCTCTTGGAACATCTCTTGCGGTGAGAGCAAGGAAAGAATGCGATATGTCCCCTTCACTGCGCCTGGATCAAATCGAAGCTTTATTCTCTGGCTAGGCCTTGCATATATTGGGAGGTACACATAGTTAACTCCTTTATGGATACCAACCTTCAAAGAACGCTTTTCGCAGAACTGCTCCTCCTTACCTTGTGCATAGTATACTTGTGAATATGTGTCTTCAGATGAAGACAGTCTTGCTATAATTACCAACCGGCCATCCTTGTTTGGCATTTTTGCTCGCATAAACACTCTAGGATCCCTCGATGTGGCATCAAGTTGGATGTAATTTTTTTTCTTCAAAACATTAACATTGCGAAATGTTAATTTTGTTAATGGAGATATCTCTAGAATAGGATCTGCTAGAATTCTATCACCAGCAATTAATAATCTGGGATCATTTTCTTTATATATTTCGGTATATAGCCTGAAATCATTTTCTTTGTATATTTCTGTGGATAGTCTAGGATCGTTTTCTTTTTTTTGAGTAAGAACTTTCGCCTGCCTTTCAGCAAAAACTTCAAAGACCATGTCTGGTTTTTCATTAGAAACAATTTTCTGAATAAGAGATAATGACTCATTTGTCCTAATATGAATTAGTTTTTGCACATTATGTATCAAAGGAAAAACAAATTCGTTTTTACTGTTAGGAAAAGGGGTTTGATGGGTAGTTTTAAGATATGAATCTGTTATAAATAAAAGAGACTTTTCCCCTTTTGGGTTGATTGAAATGGTTGGTTTCCAGTGAGGTCGTCTTTCGTTCACAGACATGTCTTTGTAATCTTTTGCAGGTAGTAACTTAATACCACTCTGGTTAAGCGTTAGCCACGGGACTCTCTCCTCGCCGTAAGCGGCGATTACTTTTTTATTATCTATCGAATAAGGTTTAATTGCTGAAGAAGGCAACTTAAGTTTTTCTACTATTATCTTGTATGCAATATCTAGTGCATTTGCGTTCCAATGTTCTATGTCATATGTCTTGTCAAAAAATAGAAGCTGATTATGATTATTTAAAATTTCTGTGAAATCCAAAAAGTGAAGAGGAGATTCTTTCAATAGAGAAATTAGAGGATCTCTCCAGTTTTGTTTTTTCTTAACCCAGCTTGGAAGAAATTCAGGATATAACGTTGATTTGTTTGGTGCTAGCGCCACAAAATAAGGTATCCCTTTTGTCTTCCAATATTCTTGATTTCCCAGTAACAACGATCTTAGTTCATATCTTTCTTCCATTTTCAAAGGGTGCAATCCTAAATAATTCTCAACTATTTCTTTAGAGTAAAGATGTCCCTCCGTCCCATTAACAGCTTTTCGTGCTGGTGCAGATAAGCCAATCTCCCATAAATTTACGTACAGAGAAATAAAATTAGTACGTAGTGGCATGTGGTCAGAAAGATAATCATTGAGTAGCGAAAATGAAAAGTCATCTAGCTTAGGCGACTTAGTAAGAGCTCGGTTTTCAAAGATTCTCACTTTGGGAACAGAAAGATCACTCAGTTGAATTAGCATTGGGGTAGACGAGATCAATAAGAAGCAGAAGACAAATATTTTTTTAAAGTGCATTGTTCGAGCCGAATATTTTAGAATTACGATATGATTATAAATAGTTGCTGTATTGACAATCTACAATCCTCTCCAGCAAGTCAAATAAATGGGGGTGGCCAAACAGTGTTTCCAAAAATAATGACCGTCACTTTCGATTGTTAATATGAAAGATAAATATAACAATAGCGGTTAGTGGAGATGAATTCTCTCTTGCTTTCATCTCATACAATTCGTTCAAAACTATCGAATGGCATGAAAAGATTCAGTTGAATGCAGAAACAATGTGATCAAATCAAAGACGATAGGACCACCACATGCCTCCAGCCCTATTAAGCAAGTTCAAGATTATGTCACTCTTGTTTATTACTTTACAACAAGCCCCTTACGTATCACCTACTCAAAAAAACAACTTGACTGCCATATTATTAGGATTAGTAAAAATCACATTATGGAAAAAATTGACGCCCAAAAGATACCTTTTGGACGTCAATTTTTATAAAAAAATAGGGAGAACTATCCGTCCCCTTAAATATCCTATTTGCCTCCAAGCCTACAAAGCTTAGGCACAAAACGAAGTTTAATTTCTTGTCCGGTCTCGATGGACTCATAAATTGCCGAAATCAATTCCAAACTTTTCCGACCTTCAAGACCATCAACAAGCTGGCGTGATTTACCCTTGATACAAGATACAACATGATTATAGTATTCTTGATGACCAAAGCCGTAAACATTCGGTGGGTTAACTGAATATTTAGTCAACACATCTTCATCTTCAGGACGAGACGTTTCAAAATTCCACGTTACCATCTGGTTTACAGCAAAACCACCAATAACAACCGTTCCCTTTTCGCCTAGCACAGAAATGCTGCCCTCAAGATCAACAGGACGTGTGGCTGTTGTAGCCTCAATAATTCCAAGCGCCCCATTTTTGAACTTCAGCATAACTACTGCCGTGTCTTCCGCTTCAATATCAACTAGCGCAGTTCTACTCTTTGCAAAAACACTCTCGACATCTCCCATCATCCACTCAAGCAAATCAACATGATGGCTTGCTTGGTTCGTCAACACCCCGCCGTCATACTGCCATGTTCCACGCCAGTCATCCTGATCATAATAGCGCTGTGGTCTGCACCAGCGAACACGTACAGTCCCCATCACCAATTTACCAAAGCGGTCTTCTTCTAGAGCCTCTCGTAATTTTACAACCGGAACATTAAACCTATTTTGCTTAATCACAAAAAGCTTAACATGGTGTTCATCACATACCTTAATCATTTCATCAGCATCTTCAACAGTGAGTGCCATCGGCTTTTCAACTATAAAATGCTTATTGTAAGGCGCCAGTTCTAAAACATTACGGGCATGATTTCCACTTTCAGTCAAAATACTCAACGCATCAATTTCATCACCGTGCTCTTTCATCATCTCATGCATATCGGTAAACCAAGGAACTCCCCATGCTTCACCTAATGCTTTAGCGCGTTCCTCTACAATATCACAAACTGCAGAGAGCTTAGCTCCAGCAATTTGATCTCCTCCCAGTAAATCAGAATGCCTTTTAGAGATGCGACCACAACCGACTAAAGCAATACGAATCATTATACCCTCTACTTTACTGAATATATTAACTAAAAATAACTAGTAATAGTGCAGCACTGAACAAACACATACTTAAAAAAACAATTACAAGTCACGGATCTTTCTAGCTGGACAACCGGCGTATATTCCAGAAGTTTCAATATCAGACACAACAACTGCTCCTGCCCCGATCACTACATTTGCACAAATCGTAACAGGAAGGATTGTCGCGTTAGACCCAATGCTAACATTATCATCAACTTTAGTTTTCTTCCAAAGCTGTTGGTCGCCACGCGCAGGTCCACCAGTTGCAAAGGTGTCATTTATAAACATCACACCATGCCCAATTACGCAGTCTTTCCCAATATTGACAAGCGAACAAATGAATGAATGTGACTGAACCCTAGTTCGTTTACCAATAACGACATCAGATTGGATCTCCACGAAGGGACCAACAAATACATCATCATGAATAACGCAACCGTACAAGTTAGATGGGGTTATAACAGTAACATTTTCACCAAATATCACATTAGATGCAATACTAGCTTCTCGAAGCTTTACACTCATATCGCCTCCCTACACAAAATCGCACAATGATGAGACGTCATCAGCGAGTACGCCACTATTGGCCGAATGTTGCATTAACATCGACTTAGAATTGCCTATTCTAGTCTTAATAATATCAGCATGCTCTAAGCACCATTCCACAGAGAGCAACTCTGTTCCACCCAAATGGTCATACAATATTGCGATCTCCTCTCCCGACACACAATAAGCATTTGCCTGTGTTCCATAAACAATAACAACTTGGGTCTTATCACTTAGTAGATCCAAAAGAGGGCGCCCCTTTGCTGGCAAGTGATTTAACACAAGGGAATCTAAAATAAGAAGTTCTACTGGTGCAACGATTGAATTAATTAAAAAAACAGCTATTAACGAACGTTTATGCAATCGGGACCAATCATTTTGTGATATCGGCTCTGAAAAATCCAACCGAATCATTTTTTCGAAGTCACTTTCATGCTTTTCCCAATAACCGACATCTTTCAAAATTTTTTCTGTATACTGAGGAGTAACATCTTTATGCAGTCTAAATGTACTTTGAAAAGATTCTCCACCAACAGGTTCAAACACGTTGCTAAAACAAGCTAATTTATCAGAAGAAAAACGTATCTCTTCTGGATTCAAGGACAACGTTTTTGCCAAAATCCAATCTAATGAATTGCTATCAAGCTCAAACGGAATCATAACTGCAATACAGCTTTGTCCTCCTAACACACTATCTTCAAAATTTATTTGCGAGAATTCTCCTTCCCTTTTCAAACCCGTGGCCTCTTGACCACCAGCTCTTTCTAAGAAAATTGAAACTCGCTGGATCTGTGGGAAAAATCTATTTATTGCTAGTAAAATAGAAGAGACCGTTTTTAAACTGCTCACCGAAAAACGTAACCCAAGCAAATAGGCTGTCAGCCTATGCCATTCACCACCAGACTCCACAAGCTGAAAACCAATAAAAATAAGAATGAAAAAGAAGCCTGCCCCTAGTATTATCGAATTAATACATACAGCTAAGTCAGAACTAAGCATATAGCGACGATATGCTTCAATTTGATCATGCGTCTTTCCTTCATGTAGAAAATGATCAACAATCCTTGTTACAGACGAGTGCTTCCCAGATATCCCAAGATAATACCTCCAAGCACTCCGTTTTTCTGCACTTGCAAAAGGAGAAATTTGTTCATAACTTTGATAAGCTTTTGCAGACTCAACGTTAACCTTTACTAAACACCAACCCCCTATAGCAGCCACGGGGAACAAAACTAACGTAGTTTCCCAATCTAAAAATAACAAAGCAGAAACAGAAAAAAGCAAAACACATAACGGCTCAATAAGGTGTAGCAGTTTTAAAAAAAGCGCGAGAACATAGCTTACAATCACTATTTATTATCCGGCTAAATACGACCTCAGGATATCGAACACACGCCATATCATTATCGACAGCAGAACCACGCACCCAAGCTTCAAATGATTTTTTAATTAAAAATCGCTCGTATACTAAAGATAATACTAAAGCTTTGCTTTTAACTTTGAACACGAGATAAGACGATATTGCAATGGAAAGTAGGATTCCGCTTGCAACTCCCACCAAGAGAAACAGAGATTCTCGCGGATAAAGCGATATGCCCCCAAAAGAAAACTCCCCTCCTTTGTCTAGCAATTTTGCGTAATAAAGAACCTGCCCGATAGCAAAAGCCTGAAATGCCAAGCCTGCAAAACCAACAAGCACGATAAAAAGAGAACGCTTTTTAAAACGAAGTAGAGAGTCCTTTGCAAGCCATTTAATGACTTCAAAATAGGTAGGAACAGATTGAGTAAAAAATTTTCGCATCAAACCCTACCAATAGCCCGCGTATAAACCTCACGCATTTCTTCCAAAAAATTATCGTAGGCCCATGCAGACCTTGCAGCGGCCACTTTTACGTTCCAATCCTGTGATTCCTTCAACGACATTGCTTTTTTCAAAGATTGAACAATCACATCAGTCTCGTACGAAGGACATATGACCCCGACGTCAAACGCTGATACATGCTTTCTAAGTTCTGGAAAATCAGGCACAACTACGGGCAACCCCGAAAATATACTTTCAAAAAACTTATTTGGCAGAACATAGTAATGACTTAAACAGTTATTGTGGAAAAAGACACCGCTCACATTGGCTGTGGAAACGTAGGAGATAACCTCGTCTTGCGGAACAGCTGGCAAAAAATGTACACGGTCACCCGTACCATTATTATTTGCTATAGACTTTAACTGTTCTACTGTGGCAATCCGCTGTGGGCCAACAACCGCTAAATGCGCATCTCCTAACTGTTTGAGGGAAGAAAGTAATATTTCAACCCCTCGGTTGTATGTTACATAACCTACATAAAGCAGCAAAGGAATCTTGTCTGAAAGCCCACAGTCTTCTCTCACGGTTCTCGCACTGTTCTTTATTCCCCAAGCTTTCCAAGGGCTGTTATATACAATAGAAACAGGGATGCCTTTTGCTTTGCCCTTCAAAACCTCCGCAATACTTTCGCAGACCGTCACAATACCATCAACAGAATTTAACAAACGAGCTTCATAACGGGTCCAAAGTTTTCTCTCAGCAATACTCCAATCAATATTCCTATGAGCCTCTAATTCATGCGAATCATAGATCACTTTGGCTTTTATTTCTTTTTTTACCTTCACCGAAGCGGAGAGCGGCCACATATCGTGACAATGAATAATGTCAGGCTGAAGCTCTTTTAGTGCCGCAGCAAAAGTCTTTTTATGAATAGCTTGCTGTAACACAGCCCTCAAACCTGTAATCTTCAAAAAAGCCCAAAAACAACCCTCAACTATATTTAAGACAGTTGTATAAAAGTATTTCAGCGTAAACTTGTTTGCTTTAGTACTGGCTAACAATGGTTTCTGACTACTTGTTTTTTGTTGCGGAGTAGACTTACCTTTACGTAAGTGTTGTAAAGGAGAATAGGGAGTGACTCTGCATACAGAAATATCCTGATACAATTCCCTAGCGGGACTATCTCCTAGTTTTACACCAAGCAAGTAAACATCATACCCTAATTGCAACGCCAATTTTGCAGATTTAACTACACGTCCGTCTGATGTACCTGCATTATTAACAACAAACACAATTCTCGTTCGAGATAGATTGCAGTCCTTTTCCATTATCACCCCAAGCTGCTTATTGCAGATTAGCTACCACAAAACAAAGTCGTTCACCAAACCGACCTATTCACCAAGCAGCCTACTAACTTCATTATCAATAAGTGCAAGCTGCTCCTCTGCATCAAATCTTGCAACAGAATCTCGCATCATTGAAATCAGGCTATCAGGATCATTCTCTTCATACAACGAACGAACGATCCGTGCCCAGGATATATAATCTTCATTATTATCAACTAGATGCTTTTTAGGCACAACCTCTCCAATACCTCCACTATCAAGGGAAACAACCGGTGTTTCACAATGATATGCTTCCAACACAACCCGCCCAGTACCACAGGGAATCTCTCCAAATGGAAAAAGGAGAATACGGGAATCATCATACATCTCTGTATAATCACCAGAATGATATGGGCAAATAGTAACATTGGGAGGCATCACAATTGAAGGCTGTCCATAAGTGCGAAATGGTATATGTGGCAAACGCATCGCCAACTGTCTAAGAACCATTTCCCCTTTTGCTTTTCGTGGGTTGATCAAAGTCACATATTTCCGACAATAAAAAGGCTTAGCAGGCCTATTTTTGGGAGAACGAACAGGGACATAGGACGTCAGGCACTTCGCTCCGAAACGACGTTTCACAAGTGCTGCTGCATGCTCGGCATTGCAAATAACCGTATCAATATTTTTATACAGCTCGCCATATTCTTTTGAGTCTTTTTTATCATAACATTCTGAAATACTAGAATATGGGGGACGAGAGACTACATCCCAATACCTGACAAACAGGACAGCAGGAACTGGATACTCTTCCAACAACGGACCCACAGTTAAAGCGGATGTACCGTGCAAAAAAATAATATCCGGAAAATACGTGTGGTATGCATGCTGTAGCAATCCAATAGCATTCTCATGCCTACCAATAATATAGGGAATGCCATCGTACATCTCACAAAATGATTCTAAATTTTTTCTGTTTGGTACGGCAACCAACACCTCGTATCCGAGGCGCTGCAGACGTTTCACTATCTCACAAGTCGAAAATTCTCCACCATGCGGTTCCCATCTTTGCATATGGTGATGATTTAGAAGCAAAATCCTCTTAGGTGCACGAGTCTTCTTTCCTTTAATTACAAATGCCCTCGGCCAGGTTGGGCATCCTTGTATAGCGCCTAACAAATCACTCTCTGAAATTCTATTCACGTCAATACACAAAGGAGAGAGATTATCATCGAACTGACTAATATGCTTTACCGAGTGATCAACAATCAAAATATCTAAGCAAGACCTGTCGTTGACAAACGATTCGAGTTCATCACTATAATACACGTAAAGATCAGCAATATTAGCCACAACTCTAAATGTCTCGGGAAGAAGTTCACCATTATTCAATAATACACCGACAGAGGGCTTGTCTTTATCTGTAAGCTGCTGACGATGCGCGGCATGTCTGCAAATTGTAGTATCTGTCAATTGATCAACTTTTGAGGCTAACTGCGGGGAATAAGACTTAGCTTCTTTTAAAGAATTTTCAGCAGCAACAAGCTTACCCTGCTCTAACAATCCCAATCCCTGCTCAAAAAGAAATATTCCCTTCTTATTGTCATTCGCCACTTTGGTTGAAGAAAGCATGTCATGGAATAAACCCCATTTTTTGTTTCTCCTATAAAACCGAATTAGGGCTAATGCAGAAGTTGCTTCATCGGGATGCCTTAAAAAAATATCCTTAAGATACTGTTCTTCTTCACTACGACACGCCTTACGAGCAAGCTGAACCTGATACTGTAACAGGGTCAAATCCTTTTCTTCAGCTGGCAAATCAACAACTTCCTGAACCCGCGCTAATTCACCAAGCTTCATCCAACCTGCAGCCAGATGCGAGGCAAGCATTCCATTAAAAGATTCAGCACCACCTAGTGACAATAATGAGTGCCTGCCTTCATTAGACAGTCTATCAGTTTCTCGATTAAATAGATCAATAGTTAAAACAGGAGGAGACGTATTTGTTGCAACGCCATTTGCTTTTATAACCGCGTTCTTCAATTCATCAAAGGTTCCCAAGACTTGCTCAACGCTTATATTAGTCATACAATCTGGGCGATCACAACTTTTGAACTCAGAACGCCATAGGCAAGGAGAACACTCAAGTCCCGAATGAACAACTCTTGAAAACTCAGAAAACGGAGCATTCTTAACAACACCAGCCGGACCGAAAATTGCAATTGTCGGAATCCCCATGGCATCTGCCAATTGCATTAAACCACCGTCGCTTGCAATAACAAAAGAGCATTCCTTAAGGTGCTCTAAAGAATTACGAAGTGGCATATTTGTATAATTCTCAGTCCCAGAAATATACTCATTCTCTACACCATAAGAACGAACCTCATACCCTTGCTTCCGTAATTGTGCTGCAAGTTCTTCAAAGTACGGCCACGCTCTTTTTTTGCCAAGCCCCCCCTTTACCAGTACCACATAAACCAACAATCATATTATTTGGGAAAATATATCGAGAACCACTATAAAATTTTTGATAATAGTCACTGTCAGCTATGTGCAACCCTTCAAAAAAAGTCTTCTGCACCTAAAAAAATTATACATCAATTCTGGCATAAAACGACACAAAGTCCAAAAAACATAATGCCTTCGTTGCACATACGTTTTTTCTGCGACAATAGGAGGAAGTAAATCTCCAAGACAAGATGTCAAAAAAACAGACTTGTACTGTTTATATGTTGCTAAATGCATCTTCCCATACGATTTCCCCACCCATTCATTTTGAGTAAACAATTGATGAGAATTAGGAACGGAAGGATTACAAACTACATCAATAACTACACCAAAATGTTTTGATAATTTTTGGATTAACGGCATCACCTTGCACATGTTGCCAATCCCAGCTCCTACCCCTACAGCAATAGTATATTCGACCGACTTAAGCGCTTTCTTTAATGAAATATTTGGTGTCACTGAGACTTGAGTCAATGCCTCAAACTGCTGTCCCTGCTCCTCAGTACAGACAACAACACCAGCAAAAGCCAAAGCTTTTTCTAATTCACTAAGGTTTGCCTCCCATTCAGCACCTCCTCCCTCCCTAGGTAACACCCAAATGGATTTAGCCTTAGTTCGCTGAAGTTGCAGCAAATCTCTCGGATTAGAGGAATGCACAATAACGGTAGAACAATTATTATGAGTTAAAAAATCTTTTCTCGCATTCTGAACATTGCCAATCCCCCATTCAATACCCTCAAAGTTTTGGTATCCATTATTCAAAGCAAAAAAATTATCAGCTCTATCAAATAACAATATTCTGTTTTTCATCACTAAATCGTCATAGTTTGAAGTTTATTCATCAAAAGAGGCAGAACATCCCAAACCTTTTCTCCCTCAAAAACAGCCAAGTCTTCAGAACTAACAAAGTTTACTATCGAGATATTAGT
Organism: Halodesulfovibrio sp. MK-HDV; assembly: GCF_009914765.1. Classification (NCBI taxonomy): domain Bacteria; kingdom Pseudomonadati; phylum Thermodesulfobacteriota; class Desulfovibrionia; order Desulfovibrionales; family Desulfovibrionaceae; genus Halodesulfovibrio; species Halodesulfovibrio sp. MK-HDV. The sequence goes on from NZ_WYDS01000009.1 coordinate 10,577, forward strand.
ATTAGGAATAACCTCTGTAGAATGCAGCATGCCAGTAAAAGTCGCTATAGCCTCTGGAGGGATGAATTCCTTCTCGCGGGATTCTTCAATAAGCATTACCCAATCACTAGAATATGTTGACGGCACCAATGTATTTCCCCCAAACAACAAAACAGCCCCAACCTCTTCATTACTTTCTAGGCCATGTAACAAAATTGTATCAGCTAACTTTTTACCTGGCGCATAGTCTGGACGCTGTTCTGAAATTTCATCCAATATCTTAAGCGCTTGAACAACATGCCCACATTCATAAGTCAGGGCTGCTTGCACTCGTTTTCTATCAATGGCAATCTTTCCTAGCTCAGAAGCCTTTTCTAATAATTTAAGCGCATCATGAGGCTGCCCTTTTGCAAGCATTACATCAAAAAGGAAAAGCAACATTGCCAAGCTATTTTTTGCAGAATTTAGATGTTTACTTACTGCGCCATACGCCTCATCAATTTTATGCATAGCAAGATAACAGCGGCCAAGCTGAATAGCCACGCCGAGCGGCATCGGCTCAGGAATGCGCGACTTACTCAAAGCAGCCAATCCAAGTTCCGGTAAGCCTCGTTTTATCAACACACGAGCCAAAGCCATCCCAATTTGGTAGTCAAATTTGGCACCAGCCCAAGCGCTTATCAAATACTCCGTTGCCTTTGCTTTACAAGCAGTTGCAGGATAAGAACCTTTTCCTGCTGCCACTTCCGCATTAAGGATCAACTCAGCTTGGGTGCGAGCTTCAACCCCCAACGAAGAAAGCCCCGTTAAAGATAGCTTTGAAATTGCATCAAAATATTTAAGAGACTCAGCATAACGATTAGCAACTTGAAGTTCTTTTGCTTTAGCCTGCAAAAGCAATTCAAAAAACTGCCCTAATCTCAACGCGTATGATTTTGTAAATGGACACCGATAAGTCCAGTTAAGCAATCCCAAAATTCGTGTCCGTCCCTCGACAACTCCAATAGCCAATGAAGCCAAATAAGCAACCACCATCGGACGATACTTGGGAAATAAAAAAGAAAGGCCTTCTTCAGAGGTCAATAACACTAACTCAAACTCTCTATTCTCTTTCTCAAGAGCATGTTGCAATCGGCACCTATATCGAGGATTATCTGGCCTCAATTTAAGAAGCTTTTTATAATATGTTATAGCTGTCACAGCATCAGAACATTTAAAGCATGCATCTGCATAAGCACTTTGTGCTTTTTCGCTATTAGGCCTTTCTTCTAAAGCTTGACAAAAAAGTTCTCGTGCTTCCGCGTATTGAAGATTATGAACACAAGCAAATCCCCAAAGTCTTAACAACTCGTAACTTGATCCACTTGTTTCAATTCCATCTTGTGCGAATGCTGCCGCCTCACCGAAATGTCCCTGCCTAATCATCTCCCAGCCTAATCGGGTGGAGTCCATATCGTCGTTAAAATGAATTCCATGTATTTTACGAAACTCATCCGTAACCTTCACCACAGAGTTATTGGTAAAAACCTTTCTAGTATACCTTACCAACTTCGACTGAAAAGACTTTGGGTCAAGTGTCTTTTTAAAAAACGTGCGTGCCTGTTTAATTATAAACAAACACATATCTGGAGGTAAAAACGCAAGCTTTCTCATCAACGGATTTAAAAAAATATCGGTTTGATCAGAACTCTTGTCTGCAGCCTTTCGATATACTTTTGCAAGTCTTGAATGAAAAGCTATTCCGCACTGCTCCATAAAAACAAGAACTTCAGAATATCTTTTAAGCTCCATCAATGTATTGGCTAGTGCCAACTTCGCCGCGGCATCATTCGGCCGCAAAGTATGGGCGTCTCCAAAGCAAAGCAAAGCACTTTCATAATCACCACTCCGACAATGTGCAAAACCCATAATCCTATATAATTCGTAACACCCGCCATTTTTCTCAATTTGCTTTTCAATATCCAAAATGGCCGAGTTCAATTCATTATTCTTAATTTTGTCCCATAATGATGATGAGTTTTTAAACTTACCCTTCTTTCTGAACATCCTTTTTTCCCTCAAAAAACTTAACAACCTGAGAAACTACATAAGCAACCTCATCATGAGCCAGCTCTGGACACATAGGGAGCGAAACGCATTCTTTTGCTAATCGTTCGGAATTTGGAAAATCACCTGATTTATGCCCCAGATTCTGATACGCTTCCAGTAAATGCAAAGGATATGGATAATGAATACCCGCTTGTACACCATTTTCTTGCAAATAATCTAAAAGCTGATCTCTGCAGTTAGTACGAATCACAAACAAATGGTATACATGCCCATCACATTCAGCAGGCAACTGGATCTCTTTATTCTCCACAAGGGTACTGAGCCCTGCACGATAAAGTCGCGCAACCTCTCTCCGAGCCTCAGTCCACTCTCGGAGAAATTCAAGTTTGATCGAAAGAACCGCTCCCTGCACTCCATCCATGCGAGAGTTGTGTCCTTCAAAGCTGTGGCTATACTTAGCATCTCTGCCGTGGTTCGCATTCATCCTCACGTGCTTTAGCAATACATCGCTATTTGATACCACTGCACCAGCATCACCGTAGGCACCCAAATTTTTCCCAGGATAAAAAGAAAAAGTTGCTATATCTCCAACTGTACCAACCTGCTTCCCATCAAGAGTCGCTCCATGGGCTTGTGCACAATCTTCGAGAAGCCAAAGTCCTTTTTCCCTTGCAACATCTTGTAATTTAAACAATTCCGCTGGATGCCCATATAGATGAACGGCGATAATACCTTTTGTCTTCTGCGAGATCGCTTTTATCACACTTTCAACAGAAATACAGTTCGTGATCGGATCTATATCGGCCAATACAATATTGGCACCAGCCTTAGTAATCGCTTCACTCGTTGCTATAAAAGTACTTGCTGGAACGATTACTTCATCTCCAGGCTTCACCCCTAAAGCTTCTAGAGCGAGAACAATTGCATCTGTACCGTTCGCAACACCTACACAACCAGATGCATCCAAATACGAGGCAAACGCCTGTTCAAAACGAGAAACAAAAGGCCCTCTAATAAAAGCAGTTTCCTCAAAAACATTCTCAACTGCAGGAATGATCTGATCCTTAAGTTTTGAGTACTGTCTTTTCAAATTCATAAGTGGAATATTCACATCAAGATCCTTTTTACTTAAGCCTTTTGTCTAGCCACTGTTGCATTTTTAAATATTCATTCTCAGCACAATTTTCTTCTGCACAGCGAGAAGAATTTCGTTTCATCATATTTATATCTTCTACTGTAAGCGCATTTAGTTGAGCAGCTAATTCCTCAAGCGAAAACCTCGAAGACACGATACCATTTTGGTAATGCTTGACTATTTTTTTCATTTCAGGAATTGGCCAAATTGCAACTCCAAGCCTAGCCTGAATAAATTCAAAAAACTTATTCGGCAGTCCATTTAGGTAATTAAAACTTTTAGGAGACTGAGGGTACACCCCAATATCATAACTATTCAGAGTGATACATATTTGGTTTTGAGCAACAGGAGAGAGGAAATTTATTCTATCGTCAGCAGCACTTTTATTAACTAGGTGAGAATAATATAATTCATCTTCAGGAATTAATATAAAATCCAAGGTGAAACGGGAATCAAGCATCTTCATCAGATCAATAATTCCAGAAAGCCCTCGATGCCTATTGCATATTCCAATATGAACAAGTTTTACAGTAACTCCAGAAGTCCTACTTGGAACCATGTTTACGTACGGAAGCACGTTTCTCAATACTGTACTATCAACATTAAATTTTTTTTTATATTCTTTCGCGATACGATTTGTAACAGTTGACATTGAATCAGCTTGAGAAAGATAGGTCTTTGCAATATGAGTATTTAATCTCTGAAAAAATACTTTAAAGTATAAAGAATTATCAAACTGACGCGGAGCGTATTCGTGAGCATCTATATGCAAAGCAGCATTATGAAAATCAGCCAACTTACAGGCCAAAGGAAGCATGTTCAAATCATTTGCGAACACTACATCAACAGGAAATTCACAAAGTGAATCAAAAGCTTTATTTATATAATCCAATGACCAATAATATCTCTCATTGAGACCTACAAAAAGCTTTGCAGCTCGTATTGCTTTGTCAAATAGAGTTGAATTATCAGCAACAAGCTGGAAAAAAGGCACATCCATTGGTGGAGGCGCAAGACCAGCTACAGATACATCATAATGCTCACCAAGAAATTTAATATGCCTACAAACTCTAGAATCTGTCTTTAAATTGCTGTAGGATAAAATCAGCATTTTTGCAGAACTTACCATAATTTTTTCACCATATTATCAACAATAACAGACCATGCCATTTCGTGTCCGACAAAACTTTTTTTAGTACAGACTGATGCACATTCTATCGCTTCTGCAAACTCTTCAGCGGTTTGACCATAACAAGGATAATCTCGCATCCCTTGCTTAAATCCAGTTAAATTACTCGCCGCTATTCCAAGTCCAACTGCAGCAAATTCATAGGCTTTAAGCGGACACTCTAAGTAATGTTGAATTCCAACCGCGTCCTTATAGGGCAACAACCCGACAGCATGCTGAGCCAAAATTGTTGGTACAGCATCATGGCATGCCAAACCACGATAGAAAACATTTGGAGCAGTCCCAATCCAAGGGGTATCCAGCGGACCATAAAAATTAAACTCCCATTCAGGTAGTAATACTGCCGCTTCGTTTACCAACTCAAAATCTACCCACTTACCGATCGCTCCCACAAAGACTGCCTTTCGACTTTCCCGAGAGGCTACCTTTTTAAAAAACTCCCCTCCCACACCATTTTGAAAAAGCGTTACCTTTGATGAATATTTTTTCGCCCAATCATATAGTGCAGACGAAACCGTCCAAACTTCATCGGCAGATTTTATCACCTCATACGTCTTTTTCAATAACCATTGAGGAAGATCACGCTCAAAACGTGATGGCAAATCGTTAATACGAATAATCTTTTTACTCGCTTTAACCTCATCAAACCAAGCAATATTTGGCCCCACATCAAAAAGAGCACTATCAAATTCTTTCCTCAACAACTCCTCTGGATAAAAGTGCATAGAAAGATTATGTATAAATGACGACCAACAAGTATATTTTGTCATAGGCACCAGAGCTTTAATTTCATATTCCAGCACATTACTTGACACCTCCCATCCCTCAACGCTACCACCAAACCAGACTCGTTTAAGCCTTTTTCGACGCTCTGCGCCAATGAAATCAAGCGGTGAAGAAGGAACAGGCAAATAGGAGACTCGAAGACCTTTTTGACCAAGCCAGTAAGCAATATGCTGAATTCCTGTAACCCGATGGGGAGAATTGTATGAGTGAACTCCTACAACCAATATCTCTTTAGACACAATTCAAACCCACATAGTCCCGCAAGGAACGTTAAAATTTGGTTATCATTTACTTTTAATCGCATTTATCAGGCCGCTGAGACATTACTGCTAACATTTTTTATTTTCAACCCCAAAAACAATCTCAACTTTAAATTATAATGTTAAGCTTTACACTTAACAAACAATGACCCAATGCAAATTCTACAATACAGAAAAGTAGCTGCCAGCTGCATACAATGGTTCAAATAGCTCAACCAAAGTGTCATTCTGAAAAAACTCTTGCACTTGCATGGAAAAAGAATCTATATGCGTAATGCAATGTACTGCTAACATTATAGAAATAAGAGAAAGTAATGAACGAATATTCTCTACAATCCCTTCTTGCCTCACACATTTCCGTTGCTCAACAGCTTTACCAGCATGTTGACGAGTTAGATGCTATTCAACAGGCCATCACCAACACTCTTAAAAAAAAAGGGAAAATACTTCTAGCTGGCAATGGAGGAAGTGCCGGAGATGCACAACATATTGCAGCAGAGTTTATAGGAAGATTTAAGACAGAAAGGCGGGCTCTTCCAGCCATAGCCTTAACGACAGACACGTCTATCCTTACAGCTGTAGGTAATGACTATGGTTATGAAGAAATTTTTTCCCGACAAGTGGAAGGACTGTGTCTTTCAGAGGACTGCTTCATAGGTATATCCACCTCAGGTAACAGCCCAAATATTATCAAGGCGTTTAGTAAGGCAAAAGAAATCGGAGCACTAACCATCGGGATAACAGGAGGGACTGGGGGAAAGATGAAAAAAATAAAAGAGTTATGCGATCACATATTTATCGTCCCATCAAACGATACCGCTCGGATTCAAGAAATGCATATATTTGCGGGGCATGCCATATGTGAACTTATAGACAAGAAAACATGGTAAATTTTGGATCTAATCCAACCAGTGGTACCCATTGCACAATACGTAGGCTTGAAAAACATCGTGCGTCAACTTGGTTAATTAATATGAAAAGAACAAGAAAATGATTATACTTATGTCATGCACTAATTCTAAAAATTGATGGGAGCATACTGACCTTAAATTGGCTGAAGGCCAACGCTGTTCTTCAGAGTTTTTTTTTCTTCCTGAATGAAAAAGCCCCCCCAAGCTCATTAATGTCACTCTAAAAAATGTTGAAAGGTTAAAGCCGAAATGCAATGTAATTGACCAGTAAATTTTCTCTCTCAAACCTTGACCATTCACGAAATTTAAAAAAATACTTTCATAACTATTTATGGTTGAACAATGCGCTGCTAAATTTCACAAAATTTAAATTAGGCCACTCGATTTGAACATATAAAAGGTTAACGTACGCCATCTCAGAGTTGCTGAATTAACCTCAACAGTTGAAGACAAACCTTGTGCCTCTAAAAGGTTCTACGATAGATATTTAGCTGTAACCATCTCAATATGATGCGTTAAAATCAGACATGCAAACAGTTGATGTTTGTTCATGACTCCTAGTCCCTCCCCAGCTAGCAAAGAAAAAACAAGGGCGTAAATGGAAATCTACGATCCTTGTTTCGTTTTTTAAGACGATTAATTGTACATAATCTCAATGTGAGGCAACCTATGCCTACTTTCCTGAACCTCACTGGCATCAAAATTCGCAACTTCCCCGATAAAAAAATGTGCCTTAAAACAATCCAGCGCTCACACTAACTAGGTCCCTAGTCGCCTAGAACCAGCAAGAGATATTCCAGAGGCAACGCTCACAGATAATGCTACTCCTATCCTACTCGCCGCTATTCATGTCCAATACACAGTATGCATCTGTGTTAGAATAGTTCTAACCGTGAGTAATTTTTGAATTTAACTTTCTTAACCCCAACATAAGTTATGACCATACAACGATCTGACAACGAATATTTCGATCAACACACCATAAACCATCAGACCAACCCAGAACTGTGTAAGGCTAATAGCCATGGCAAAAATATATCTAAAAATCAAAACAAATTAGACTACTACAAAAAAACAATCACTAGGCTGACATCAATACTGTAAAGCCATCTCTCACTAAAACCTGATTCTAAAAATTTATAAAAGTAACAAATCCCGACACGTAAATGACGTCAAAAGTAATTTCAGCTTGAAATAATTTGTTTTTTAATAGAGGAGTATTCCAAGAATTCGCGTTACTAACTCTACTTATTGTAATTCTGCATTAACAGTTCGTTCACCCTACTGTCGGGTCAATTTCAATAACTATGCTCAAAAAAATTCTTTGTATTGCCTGCTCAGAGGAACGGATAGCACTTTGTCAGTTCACTACGAACTGGCGGGGCTCTCAACTGCTGGATCACCAGATTATTCCAATAAGTAATTTGGATGACCCTCAAAGCTTGGCTAAAGACCTAGCTGCCGCTATTGATCGCCATAACCTTTGGTCAAATCAATACAGGCTCTCTCTCCCTGCACATACTGCTATTCTTCGCAATTGGGATTTTCCATTCAGCACTCCGAAACAACTAGCTCAAGCTCTTGAATTTGAGCTTGAGCAGGAAATTCCTTTCACCTCAGAAGAAGTAATTACAGACCTACAATTTGGTGCGAAAACACCACAGGGGCGCAAAGCTGTATCCGCAACAGTTCATAAAGAATTCCTTTCAGCAATAGTGCAAGAATTACAAACCTGTGGCATTGACCCTCAGCACATAACCATTGATGCATTTTCACTTGCTAAGATAGCAGGAGATATTTGCACAAAGGCACCAACGCTTCTTATAAACATTGATGCTCAAAGCACGCAGTTGGTGTGCCTTGAAAACAATGTTCCATGTGCTGTTTCTCAGATTCCTTACGGCATACAAAACATTAAACAGGCCCTGCAGCTCCAGCTTAGTGCAACCCCAGATGCCATAGAAAGACTCTTATTCTTTTCTGACATATCAACGCTAGACGAAACGGTTCCACTAGACGAACAGACATTTAAAGAAGCGTTAACCTCGCAACTACGACGTCTTGCTAAACAAATTTTATTATGTGCAAATGCAGATATGCCTTCCGCAGATTTCTTATTGATTTGTGGAGATCTTGCACGATTACAAGGGATAGAAAAATTCTTCACAGAAGAGCTTGGTCTTCCAACCACAGCAATTCACAAGCACCCAAATGCTTCCAAATTATTTTCGATCGAAGATAAAACGGATTGGCTTGAGTGTCTGCCAGCGCTTGCCTTGGCACCTGCAAAAAATACAAATTTCCAGCAGCAAAAGACCGTCAACTTCCGAAAAGATGAATTTTCATTTTCAAAAAAACGTGACCCATTAGTCTACATAACTACTTATGCGACTGTCCTTGCATGTATCCTTATGGCTACGTTATCTCTTTCTCTTTTTGCTCAGGGACATCAGAATGACTTACGTGCCGCAGATCTCAACGCTAACCTTAAGAAGACGTTGCAAAAAACGTTACCTAAGGTAAACAAATCGTTCGGCACCATCCAGTACACGAGCATTCTAAAATCACGCCTTGCTCAGCTACATGGCAAATCAAATGCGAACGGCAACAAGACAGAAATTGATTCATTAGATCTGTTATTAGCCTTACATAAAAACACACCGAAATCGCTTGACATTTCCATGGAAGCCATCAGAATTACAGAAAAAAATATCGGACTAGTCGGGACCACTAACAGTTACAACACGCTTGAAAAGTTACGCTCTCATTTAGCAAAGAACTCATATTTTAAAGCTGTAACTATTCGCGGCGCCACAAACCAAAAAAAACAAAAACGCATTCGTTTCGAGTTAGAAATAGAAAAGGCAGGCTAGCATGAGACAGAATCATCGCACACTTATTCTTGGCATCTGCGGTGTTCTTTTGTTGAGCATTCTCCAGTTCATTCTACTACCAGCCATGGACTATAAAGAAGACATGGAGCGACAAGTTATCCGGAACACCAAAGCGATAGGAAAACTTGAGACTCTTACAAAAGAATATTCCCAACAGCTGCAAAAACGCAAAGCACTGTCCAAGGGCTTAGACAAAAACAAAGGGACACTTTTTGCAATTGTTGAAAAAGTTGCCCGTGATTTGCGCATAAACCGCAATATTGATGCAGTGCGCCCCAAAAAGCATGACCTTAAAAACAACCTAATAGAAGAAGAAGTTACGCTTCGATTCAAAGGGTTGTACCAAAGACACCTCGTGAGTTTTCTATATAAAATAGAAAAAAATCTTCAGGGCATCACTGTCAAAAACCTGAACATAAAACAAACAAAAGCAAAGATGCTGGATGTTGACATTGCACTTACTATGGTCACTTCAGTAAAATAGTAGGCCACGCCATGCAGGTATCTCCACAGGAAACGGCACAAGTAAACCCATTTGGGGAACAATTCCGTGCGTTCCAATTTTACCCGTCCGAAAGTCACAAAAAAGTAGTCCACAGAATTACTCGAGGACTTGAATGTAACTGTGGACTTATTTTGCTCACCGGAGAAATTGGCATCGGCAAGACTTCAGTCTGCAGACATATTATGCAGTCCTTCGGGGATAAATATATTTTTGCAGAAAGCGGGAACCCTTTCTTCAAGCCCTCAGAACAGCTCTACAACTTCTGCAAGCAATACGGCATTGATACCACAAGCCGGAACTCCATTAGTGACCTTACTGAGGGGTTGCATGACTTTTTTATGCAGCAGGCTGAAGTAGGTAGAAAGCCTGTTATCATTATTGATGAGAGCCATCTGCTGGGCGAAGAGCATTTTTCTTTACTTTTGGTCTTATACAACATGCGACTTGGCGCCATTCCACTTGTCCAGATCATTCTCATCGGCCAAGTCGAGATTATGGACAGGCTAAAACAGCCGGGATTAGAAGCGCTAAATCAACGAATAGGGGTACGTTGCGAACTGTTTCCAATGAACATGGAAGAAACAGAAAACTATGTGCAATTCAAGCTTGTTAATGCAGATTTTTCAGATATTGCAATCTTCGACAAAAAAGCACTTACCCGAATTTGGAATGTAACAGGTGGACTCCCCCGTCTTATCAACCACATATCGTCTCATGCATTAGACACGATAACGTTTTCCGGAACCTCAAAAATTTCTTCTGCGTTGATAGATAAGGTTGCATCTGACCCTATGTATCAAGGCCTATTTACAATCCGCACAAAAAAACACCATCGTAAGTATGGAATGTTCATTACACTGGCTCTTGTAAGTGCGCTGCTTGGATGGTCGGCATATCAATTAAATGTTTCTGCACTTCTAAAAACGTACGCAAAGCAAACGCTTTTTCAGAAAGAAATTACACAAAGCGAAATAAGCGTTCGTCCAGAAACAAGCTCCAAGACAGCGGCTCCATCATCAGCAGCGCTTTTACCCAAAATTGAAACTAACATTCTGGCAATACTCCCACCACTACCTGAGGCACCGGAGCTTACAGAGCCAGATTCTAATTTCACTAAAGACACTACGGTTGAAAGACAACTGACCATACCAACGAAGAACAGCGCTGTTTCCGTAACTGTCTATGACACCCCCAAAGAAAAAGCTTTTTCTGAAGCGCCTGAAGAGACAAGAACACAACAAGAAGACAACGCTATTATTTCGCAAGCACTAAAAAGCATACAAGTTGAAGCCACATCTAAAGACAATTCTATGCAACTTTCCAATGAGATACTGGACGAACCATCCCATCCTGCACTAGAAGCTTTACAGATTGACGCACTTGCATGGTCAAAAGATCCTTCCACCCGAATGGTGGTTATCGGTAATCAAGTTTTGCATGAAGGAGATCAGGTTGGAAATTTTGTGCTCAAAACTATCGGGCGTGACCACCTCGTCTTCTCATTAAACGGAATAGACTTTAAGAAAAATGGTAGATCGTAAGGGGTACATAATGACTCAGAGTAAAGAAATGAAACAAAAAAAACAGTCAAAAGAAGCAGGCTTCACCTTAATGGAGCTAATGGTAGTTATTGTTATTCTTGGTATCCTTGCTTCTATCGTTGTTCCAAGATTTCTTGATGAGCCGCACAAAGCACGTGTCGTAAAAGTAAAAATGCAAATTCAAGGTTTTTCCACAGCTGCCAAACGCTTCTACCTTGATAACGGCTACTACCCTAGTACCGAACAGGGACTGCAAGCACTTGTAAATAAGCCAACTACAGGACGTGTTCCTAAACAGTTCCCAAAAAATGGCTACATTGGAAAAATACCAAAAGATCCTTGGGATAATGACTATGTTTACATTTCCCCAGGTTCTCACGAATCCTTTGATATTATCTCCTTTGGGGCAGACGGCGAAGAAGGTGGCATAGATGATGGTTCTGACATCCAAAGCTGGAATCTTGAATAAGACTCACGAATCAGGCTTTACCCTATTCGAATTAATTGTAGTTGTTGCCATTCTTGGAATAGTACTTGGACTTACTATTCCAAGCATCAACTTCTCAGATCCTGAACGTGACATGGACACTGTAGTGAGACGGTTAGCTGGGGCAGTTTCAGAAGCTCGTTCACGCGCGCTGCTTAAACGAGAGCCACTCGAATTACACCTTGAGCCTAAACACATATTTCTTGTTCAGCGCAATGGAATGCAACAGCTGGGAAAATCAGCCCTTCCAACTACGGTAACTATTTCCAGTGTAATTGTAGACGAAAAAAATCAGCGCACGCTGTTATTTACCCCAAAGGGTGTAACGCAACCTGCTACAGTTGAGATTAAGTCACAATCAGGAATTCGCACGTTATTCATCAAACCCATTCAAGGCGTTTCGTATTAGAAATTGCTTCAATAGGTTTGGTTGTTTTGTAACCATTTCTAATCAGCCAATGATTGAGTGAGCCACTTATGATTCGTAATACCTTATACACAATACTCATCAGCTTTGTACTACTGACCGGTTGTGCAAAGAAGAATACAGCTACACAGGAAGTGCCAGAGCTTAAGGAAGCAACTACAAAGGCTATAACGTTACAAAAAGAAGGTAGCCTTCAAGAAAGCCTCGTTTGGTACGCTCAAGCTTTGAAGATTAAAGAAACTCCTCAATTACGTAACGGTGCAGGTGCAGCATTACTTTCTTCTGGCGCCACCGAAGCAGCACTAAAAGAATTTGATCGTGCACTTACCTTTACTCCATCCTCACCGGACCTTCTCGCCAACAGAGGTACCGCGTTATACCTTCTTAAAGAATACGATGATGCTCATTCTTCTTTTGACAAAGCGCTTTCATATAATCCATCACACGCCGAAGCTCTTAACGGCAAAGCCCTCGTGCAACTTTACCAGAAGAATTACGAATCAGCACTAGTACTTTTTCTTCAAGCTAGAAAAGCTGCTCCTAAAAACGCCTACATTATATACAACACTGCCATCGCCTTTGAAGCAACAGGACTGTTAGAAGATGCAGAAAAAATATTTACACAGTACATCAAAATGGCTCCTAAAGATGCCAAGGCTTTTAACGGGCGCGGAGTAACGAGATTAAAGTTGGAAAAATATGCTGCATCCGCTCAAGACTTCAACAAAGCAATTGCACTAGACCCAACGGCTGGGAAGTTTTACTATAACAGGGGATTGTTGTGGCAAAAGCAACTAAAGTATCCTGATGCAGTAAAGGATTACACCCGAGCTATTGCATACACTCCTGACAATAGTGCCAGCTATGTAAACAGAGGGGACACCTACTTTTTACTTGATGAAAAAGAAAAAGGATGCAGAGATCTTAAAAAAGCATGCAACATGGGTCTCTGTGAAAAACTTGAGGCCTATAAAAATATAAATACATGTACAGATTAATATAAACAAAAGTAAAGCCGGCTAATGTCGGCTTTACTTTTTTTTTCAGGACGTTACCAATGTAAGCGCACACTAACACAGCGTTCCTATTACAACGCCCTCTTTGCCAAACTATACAATGCCAAAAAAATGACAACTAACATGCTGTCAAAATAGACTTTTTTCCATTATGCCATTGACGAAAAAGCTATCTCAAACTATAAGAACGAGTATTAATTAATGTTACCCGTTAACGGAGGTAGTTGTGAAGTCTAGATTATTAGGAATTCTTTCCTTATTGGTTCTCGTTCTCGCGTTGACCGCGTGTGATGGTTCAAGTGGTAGCAGCAGTAGCAGCAGTAGTGGTGCTAAAGGCGCTGTTGCTGCGGCACCAATGCAATTGGCAAAAGTGTTTGGCCTTTCCGCTGAAGGTGCCGAAGTACTTATTGGCACAACAAACAATCGTGGTGCTTTTACTGCAAACAGCAACACTTCAAAACTGCAGTTCCCAGCAGTTGTTTGGTCTGTTGGTGGTTGGAACGTCAATGACGATCCAACTGACGCAAGCAAAGAATTTAAAGGTACACTTAAAGGCGTAATGGCATCTGCTGACAGTGCTGTTTACCTTACACCTGCAAACTCCCTTGTTGCTGCTTTCTTTGAAAAGTCAGGCAACCTTGCTGAAGCACAGCAACAGGTTGAAAGCTTACTTAAAAATGAAATGGGTCTCAAGATGACAGATCCATTGGGTAACCCTCTTACCGACCTTAACGAATCTGAAATCGTTGCTAAATCCTTGATGCACCTCATTGGCGCTGGTGATGAAAACAACGCCGCATCTATGGAAAAGTTTTCCAAAACAATCAGCGACGTAGCTGAAGCGATGAACACAGGAATGACTTTTACTGAAGTTTTAAAAGTTATGCCAGAAAGTCCGTTCTTCGGTCACACTGACACTCTTTGCAATTGTGTTGAAGATGAAATGGACGCTATCGTTGCAGAAGCCAAAGCTTCTCTTGGTGACTTGGGTGACCTTACTGAACTTGAAGACAATGCTAAAATAACAGATACTTCAACGTACCCTATTGCTTTAGAGTTTGATGGCCTTAGCAGCACTGAAAAAGCATCTGGAACTCAAGGTGCTGTTGTCATTAAAACATTTAAAGCAGTAGTCACCAAAGCTGACGGCAATGCTGTGGTTACCCAGACACTTCATTTAACATCCATCGCTAATGGTGTGTTAAATGATGGTACAGCTGATATGGTAGTTGGCGTAGATTCAGATGTACCAGCAGCTCAGGATGTTACCTTTACAGTTGCTATTCCAGCAGACGCAACCTTCCCGTACACAGCGTCATTCACACTGGAAACTGTTGAAAGCGACGACACTCTGCCAACATTTAGCCGCACATACACTATCACCTTTATTGGTGCAGACGAATTCGCGGTCAAAGAAGTTGCGTACAATGGTGATAAGTTATTTGCTTTTGCTACTCCTAGCACTGATGATGGAAAAATTGCTGAAGGTGCTACCGCATCTATTGCTGCAGATTCTTTTAAGGCAGATGTAGAGCTCGTTAACTCTATTGATGAGTCTTTAGTTGATGGCAATATGGATGTTCGTTTCATCGCGCCAGCAGGTCTTGCTTTCAACGACTCATCTGAAAACTCAGATATCGTAACCGTTGAATCCTTTACCAAATCTGGTACGACCTACACAGCAACTCCTGATGCTGCATACAGCTTCATCGCTAAAGATGATGTGGATGCCGGCTTCAAAACAGTTCGCATTCAGGTTCTTGATCAGGACGGTGAGACAATCGCTCAGACAGCTAAAGACATTGTCTTTGTTCCAGAAGATCAGAAAAAGAACCTTACTCGTGCAAACTTGACCGAAAAAACTATCTCAAATGCAATACCTGCAGTTGGAAAGCTCCCAATTACAGGCATCTCTCTTGATGGTTCCTACAGAACTTGGGAAAAAGAAGCAGATCCAGCAAAAACAACTGGCGGACTCACTTCAATTCCAGCAGATAGCAAAGTAATTCTCATGAGCAAAACTGGTGATAAAGTATTCGTCAATGCAATGAATGAACTCGTTGACCGCATTGATATCACCGTTACTATGAAAGATGACTTTACATTTGAGTCATCGGCCCCATTCGCTTTTGACTACTACTACAACAACGCTAACGATGATATCAAAATGGTATTCATGTTGGATCCGTTAAATGATCCTAACAACAATATCGAATCATCCAACGTTCTCAAGCTTCGTTTTGATCCAGCACCTTAGTCTCTTATAGACTAAAATGCATTCAAGGGCTGTGCCTTACGGCACAGCCCTTTTTTTATTGACCATTCTTACTCATTATAATTAACTATCGCATGCAAGCTCAATCATCACTCTCGTATTTTCCAACTTCTTTTCGCAATATTGCCATTGCGATTTGCCTTGTATTGGCTTTCCAAACGTACCTACATATTGCAAACAGTACAGCATATACTAAATCCAGTTTAAATACGTATGCAGGAGAGCCGTTACTCACAACTCCTGATGGGTATTTTTTCATGCGGTACGCTCGGGAATGGCAACAAGGAAAATACGAAAGTACCCCTGAATTACGGCTTGCACCACGTCCAGCGCATGTTCCGCCATTGTCACTTATTGCTGGAGCAATATCTTCAGCAAGCACCATTTCGCTTGAAAAGGTTGCATTCTACCTCACACCCGTACTCGCATGCACCATTTTTATCATTACAATATGGTCAGGACTTGCCCTTAACTGTGGTGTTCTGCCTGCTGTTGCATGCTCCGCATTCACAGCCGTTTCTCCAGTTTGGTTCGCACGCACGAGGCTTGGGTATTTTGACACAGATAGTCTCAACCTCAGTATTTTTTGGTTAATTGCTCTATGCCTATACAAAGCAGATACTTCCTCAAAAAAAGCATACCCTCTTTGGATGGGGGCAGCAGCACTAAGCACACTACTGCTCCACTACTGGTGGCCACAAGCAGGCTTACCGTTCGCCGGAGTGTGGTGGGGAATCTACGCCGCCAGTATCTGCATTCCGTCTAATAAACGAGCACGAATTTTTAAACTTGTTCTTCTTGCCTGTGGCGCTTTGTTTGTTGGCTGGACTCTCTTTGGAGCGCTTGACCTAATTCCATCCCCATTAAAAGAAATCATGTCCAGCCTGCGCTCACATCTAGCTTTAAGCGCAAAAAAACAAAGCTCAATGTTTACAGGGACTGGCAGCACTATTGCTGAACTTACTCCGCTGACATTTAGCAAGCTGCCATTAAAGCTTGCAGGGCATTGGATCATTCTCTGCGCTATCCCCTTTGGTATAGTCGCAGCATGGCGAAAGAACGCATTATTAGCGTTCTATTTTACTTTACCGTTTCTCTTCTTCATTTTTGCTTCTGTGGCTATAGGGAACAGATTTTTGATGTTTGCCGTACCAGCATTCGGCTTTTTCTATGCAGCATTCCTCGTCGGACTCATAGAATTCGACATTTCAACTAAAATTAATAAATCACCAGCTGTTACAACTAAAATTATTGCCGCTTTATTTCTCTGCCTGCTCATCATTCCGGCAAGTGCTGATGTTAACAGGAAACTTAATCCAACATACAACCATAACGATGCTCTCCTCGCTCAATTAATTGACAAAAATGCATCTACTGATGCTAAAGTTTGGAACTGGTGGAGCCCGGGGTATTTTTTACAATATTACGCACAGCGCCCCACACAAATTGACGGCGGCCTTCAGGCTCCAGAGCGAACATTTATTTCTGCATTACCGTTTGCAACAAGCAGCCCAGTGCTGGCCAGGAACTGGATTAAACTATTTTCTGACAAGCCGTATGCATTACGTAAAATTACAAACTATTTGCATTCAACGCCCAAAGCTGTTGATTTCTTAAAACAGGCTCTCAGTAATCCACAAAGTGTTCCTGAATTAGTACTGCGGTATAAATTGCCAGATACTATTAACTGGCAAAGCTGGTTGTTCCCAAATCCAGAAGTCTACCTTTCGCTCTACAGCGATATGCTTGTAAAAAACACATGGCTTCCAATTGGATTATGGAATCCAAAAACACAACGCTCCCCAAGTGCGCCGATTATTTCAATCCCGCTTCAAAGTGTTCAAGTCGACCAGAAGCAAGGGGTTGTCGCTTTTTCAGCTAAAAAGTATCTCCCCTGCTCTCGAATGTATTACGTGACTCCTTCTTCACTCAGTCATGACAGATTCAAGCACAAAGGATTCGTGAGTATATTTGTGCAGAACAGTGCAGAAGGTTTCGCAATTCAAGAAAAATATTTTAATGCGACAGCATTTAAATTACTTTTTGTTTATCCGTCTAAAACTCCGGGCTTTACGCTTGTAAAGTACAACCCGTTTATTGGAGGAGTATGGCGTGTCAATTAACACAATGAATGACAACAAGATTGCAATCATAATCCCTGCTCACAATGAAGCCACAACAATTACAAATGTTATTTGTACGGTTAAAAAACATACAAATGCTATTGTGATTGTGGTTAATGACGCCAGTACCGATGAAACAAGAATTTTAGCAGAACATGCTGGCGCTACTGTTATTGACCTTCCAGTTCAACTCGGAGCCTGGGGAGCTATGCAAGCCGGAATGCGGTATGCTCAGCAAGAAGAGATAGACATAGTTGTTACCTTTGATGCAGACAACCAACATCCTGCAGAAAGTATCTGCTCATTAGTGAACTGCATTAACGATAACTGTGATGTAGCAATTGGCTCTTGTGTAGGGCGAGGAACAGCTTTACGTCATTTTGCATGGACATTATTTCGCAAATTATCTGGCCTTGAAATTAAAGATCTTACATCTGGATTTCGCGCATATAATCGTAAAAGCTATGCTATACTTACAAGTTCAAAAGCAAGTTTAATTGACTATCAAGACCTCGGCATATTGCTTCTTTTACATAATGCAGGCATGAAGATGTCTGAAATTTCAGTTACTATAAACGAACGGCTGAATGACAAATCCAGAATCTTCAATTCGTGGAACAAGGTTGCAGAATACATGGTGCTTACAACCATTTTAGTACTCTGCCATAAGAGAATAACTCTACCCAAGATACCTACCCAATGATCACCTACAAATTTACGACTCTTGTTCTCGGCCTCGTTACTGCTGGAAGCATATTTTTACTTATTAGAAAGAATATGCTTTATATCCGTTATGCGCTCTGGTGGGTATGCCTTGCTATCATTATATTTACTCTTGGAGCATTCCCTGAATCATCTGACATTTTAGCCAAATACGTAGGTGTAAACTACCCTCCGACACTTATTCTCACGGGCGCAGTCGCTCTCCTCTTTGTAAAAGTGCTTCTTATGGATATTGACCGTTCCCGTCAGGAATCTCGTTTTAGACGTCTTATCCAACGTAACGCCATTCTCGAGACCCAATTAGAAAAAACAAAAGAAAAGCAAGCTGCGCAAGATAGCTAGGCTCATTTCAGAATGAAAAGGACAGCCAGCAATGCCTTCATTTAAATATAAAGCCGTCAACACCTCCGGTCGTAATACGAAAGGTGTTATCGAGGCGGACAACGACACTCACGCCGCGAGAAAACTTCGTAACAAGGGGCTGTATCCTCTCGAAGTGAAGTCTCTTGGAAAACGTAGCCCAAAGAACAAGAAACAAAACTCTTCTTTCAATCTTGATTTTTCACGTTTTTTTCAGCGTATCCCAAAAAGCACTGTTGCCAGTACAATTCGACAACTTGCGACACTTTTGAATGCAGGGCTTCCTCTTGAAGTTTGCTTGAACACCATGATTGAGCAAGGTGGTAAATCTCCAATACGAAGTGTTCTTTCACAAGTTAGAGACAAAATCCGTGAAGGTTCCGGCCTTGCCACTGCGTTTTCCGAATTTCCCCATATATTCACACCTACATTTATCACGATGATCAAGGCTGCCGAGTCTTCTGGCACGCTTGAAATTGTTATGGAACGACTTGCAGAGCATGCGGAGCAGCAAATTGCTCTTAACCGTAAGGTGCAAGGAACATTAGCATACCCTACACTCATGCTTATTGTGGGGCTTGGAGTTGTTGTCTTCTTGCTGACCTTTGTTATTCCTAAAGTTACACAAATTTTTCTAGATCTTGATCGCGCCTTGCCAACACCAACACAAATATTACTCACGATAAGTCATACTCTTCGCTATAACTGGATGTATATTGCAGGAGGTATCGGGCTGTTCGTCACGTCATACAAGCGTTTCATTAACACACCTAAAGGCAAAAAAATCCACCATGCTCAAATCTTGCGGGTACCCATTCTTGGGAGTTTACTTCGTATGATGGTTGTTGGCCGAGTATGCAGAACTCTTGGTATGTTGCTGAAAAACGGCGTAACACTTGTAGAGTCTCTCAAAATCGTCCGAAATGTTGCGGGCAATGTCATTCTTGAACAGAACATCGTAGATATGAACAAGGGTGTACAGGAAGGCAAGAGCCTTGCAGAATTTATGGGACACTCAGAGGTATTTCCAACCACTGCTGTGCAGATGGTAGCAGCAGGTGAAAAAAGTGGGCAACTCGCACACATGTTACTTGTAGTCGCGGATGATTGTGACAATCAGGTAAACGCCAAACTCCAGATGCTAACTTCCCTCATGGAACCAGTCATGATTCTTATTCTGGGCGGCCTTGTTGGGTTTGTTGTTATGGCAATTATTCTGCCTATCTTTGAAATGAGTAGCCTTGTCGGGTAAACAACTTTATGCGAGTCCTTCACATCGGTAAATATTTTCCACCCGCACCGGGTGGTATGGAAAGCTATCTTGGCGAACTCGTATCAGCACTAGAAAAAGAAGGAGTCACATCCTACGTTCTTGCCCACAGATGGGACTCTTCAGAACCGGCGGTGACGCAAATATCAGCCAACGTCACGGTGGAACGAGTACCAACCTACGGACAAGTTTGTTACGTTCCGGTTGCTCCAGCCTTCGTGTTTTACTTGATACGTGCAATTCGGAAATTCAAGCCGGATTGTATTCATATTCATATGCCCAATGCATCTGGATTATGGAACATCCTCACCTCATTCTCACTCCCTATAGTCATACATTGGCACGCAGACACAACCTTCCCGCCAGAAAAGAAGCTCCATAATACTCTGTATGCATTTTATCGTCCCTTCGAGAATATGCTCCTGCGCAAAGCACGGAGCATAATAGCGACCTCAGAAAAATATGCGCAATATAGCCAGTCGCTTTCTGCCTACCAGCATAAATGTCATATTATTCCTTTAGGAATTAATCCGAACATGCTTCCAACACCTTCCAACACGGAAATTGAAAGCTTACGCAAAACGTATTGTAATAACGATGAAACACTGATCATAAGCGTTGGACGTTTTTCTTATTACAAAGGGTTTCATAACCTTGTGGAAGCCATGAAACAGGTACAGAGCGGGCGCCTCGTTATAGTTGGGGACGGAGAAGAATTTAATAACATATCGCAGCAAATAGAGGCGTGCCGTCTTGAAAGTAACGTAACACTGGCTGGCCGCCTAAGCACACAGGAACTTCATACTCTTTTCGCTGCTGCAGATATTTTTTGTCTACCATCAATCGAACGAACTGAAGCATTCGGCATGGTCTTACTTGAGGCGATGCACCACTCTACTCCATGCATCAGCACAGATTTAAAAGGCTCTGCAACAGGCTGGGTCAACGAACATATGAATAGTGGCCTTGTGGTTCCACCTAACAATGTTTCAGAGCTTACAAACGCCATAAACAGCCTTATACACGACACTACACTCAGGGCAGAGCTCGGGGAAAACGCTAACAAGCGCCTTCTCGCCAATTTTCAGATAAGCACAACTGCAAAACAGATTGCAGAGCTGTACAAGAATTCACTTCTCCCCCCTTCATAACTGCGAATATAAAAAAGCTGCGCAACTATATGCTGCGCAGCTTCATAAATATCTTCTCTGTAGTATTTCTACTTCAATGCAAAACGTGGATTCGTTAATGGCCCGTTTATAGCAATTTTCACACGTTTGCCCGCCTTCAATTTCTTCAATGACTTTTTATCAACGAGTGTTTGCACCAATTTGTCAGGCTGTACATAAAGGCTGGTACGAAGTGCAACATTTGAACGGAAGAGATTCTTCAAATTCAGCTTTGCTGTTCCCTGCAATTCACCATTTACGGGCTTTCCTGCTACCTTTACAGATTTAATATTCAGGTTACCGTTGTTGTAGGTCAAGGTACTCGTGAGATCTATTTTATCAAAAACTGAAATTTTTACTAACGGCACAGGATTAGTTACTCGAAGATTTTTCCCAGTAACTTTAAGCGTTCCCCGTCCTTGCTCTATCTTCTGTGGAGAGCCGGAGTATACTAGAAGAACATCGCCAGTTCCTCCAACACGGGGATCAAGCGCTGCGACAAAAGGAATACGCTCTAACGATTGCTGCATTATTTTCAAATCAACATCAATTGTTTCGAAATCAAAAAAAGAGCCTGAAGAAACACCAAGCCTCACTCCCCCACCATACGAAGCAGAGGTAAGACTCAATTCAGCTGTTCCTGTCAGTAACGCAGAAAGCTTTGGTGTAATAACTACTCGTTGCATCTCATACAAAAGATTCTTGCTTTTAGCGTCGCTTATGAGCAACGTTTCCAGCTTCATGCGCGGCGGAAGAAGTGACAGAGAGACGCCTTCTGTCTCTATCTTAACAGCCTTTATACTGCGTACGCCTTCATGAAAAGATGTTTCAAGTACATCTTCAGCAACATGCATACCTAAAAACAGGCTAAAAGTAAGGCAACCAAATAAAACATAGCAAATCACTTTGGTAATACCGCTACGTTCCAATCCTGATCGAATTGAATCAAGCCCCAATGAAAAAAAAGCACTCATGCCGGATAAAAAACGCATACAGTCTCAACAGTTTTTATAAATTGGAAACTCGCAGCACTTCCGCTACAGAAGTGACTCCGCTCAACACTTTCAAGCAACCATCACCTTTCAGCGTGCGCATACCATCTACAATTGATTCACGACGAATTTGATTTGAATCTGCGTTCTTTAAAATCATACTTTTTATTGGATCACTAATCTGCATAATTTCATATACAGCCTGTCGTCCCTTATACCCAGTATCCATGCAGTGTGGACAGCCAGCAGCTCGGTGCAAAGTCTGATTTTCCATTTTACTCGCCATTTCACCACACTCTGCAACAACCTCGGCTGCAGCTGTATATGCCTCTTTACAATGCGGACAAAGAATACGCACAAGACGCTGGGCTACCACCGCTCGCAATACGGATGAAAGCAAAAATGGCTCCACGCCCATATCAATAAGACGTGTCACAGCACTGGCAGCATCGTTTGTATGTAATGTTGAAAAAACCAAATGGCCGGTCAGTGCCGACTGAATAGCAATATCCGCAGTTTCTTTATCGCGGATCTCACCAATAAGAATAACATCAGGATCCTGTCGCACAATAGAGCGCAACCCTGCAGCAAAGGTAAGCCCTGTCTTTTGGTTCACCTGTATCTGGCCGACCCCTTCAAGCTGATATTCAACTGGATCTTCAATGGTCATAATATTCTTATCAGGTGAATTAATGTCACTCAGTGCTGCATAAAGAGAAGTAGTTTTACCACTACCTGTAGGACCAGTTACAAGAATAATACCGTGGGCAATGCGTGTAACTTTTTTCATAATTTCAAGATCAGCAGAACCGAGCCCAAGCTCCGTCAGGTTCAACACACGTGATGTCTTTTCCAACAGACGCATTACCACTCGTTCTCCATGAGATGTCGGTAACGTTGACACACGCAGATCGACCTCACGGCCGCCAAGGATTAGAGCAATACGGCCATCCTGTGGCAGTCTTTTCTCTGCGATATTCAACTTTGCGAGAATCTTAATGCGAGAAACAATTGCTGCACTGAACCGCTTATCAAAACTATGTTTGTTATACAGAACACCATCCAGACGAAAGCGGACACGCAAAAAATCCTTAAAAGGTTCAATATGCACATCACTTGCCCCGGCACGGACTGCTTGCGTTAATACCATGTTAACGAGCTTAATTAATGGTGCATCACTCGTATCATCAAGCAAGTCGTTCAGTGTATCTTCATCAATTTCATCCAACCCAAGGTCATTCGCATCATTCAACACATCACTAACATTGGCATCTTCCTGAAAGTCACCAAAAGCACGGTTGATTAAACCGGTGATCACATTGCGAGGCAAAAGAACAGGTGAAGGAGTTCCGCCACCTAGTAGCAGAGAAAAATCGTTAAGAACCTTCAATGAATACGGATCGGCCATTCCTACAACAACACCCTCTGCCCCTCTAAGCGGAACAATCTGATGTTTTTTTAAATAAGTAATGGTAAAACGGCAAATAAGTTCCGTATCGACCATTTCCTCTGAAACAGCTGCAAGCATTTCCAGCCCATAAAACTCGGCCTGTGCACTTTTAAATTGAATCTCTGTGAGCAATTCATTTTCTAGTACAACTTCTTCAAAAGTTTTTCCTTGCTCAGAAGCTTCTTGATCCAGCCATACAATATCGTCTGCTGTAATAAGGTGCTTTGCTACAAGAGCATGTTCTAGCGTTCTCATAAGCAGCCCTACTGAAGGATAATAGGCGGTAACAGACTTGGATCACTCATCATAGGCAGACCTAAACCATCCTTACCTACGCGGGTCGTATGCACACTCAAACGTTTGTTCTCAGCAAGTTTTTCAGCTTCATCAAAGCTGTTGATGATATGTGGCGTAATAAAAATGTATAAATTACTCTTTGCATTAGTTTTTTTCCTCTGCTTAAACAACCAGCCAAACAAAGGAATATCACCTAACCCTGGAGTCGAACTATTGTTCTTCGTACCATCTTCGCTCAACAAACCTGCAATTACAACAGTTTGACCATCTTTCATACGGATAGTCGTCTCTACCACGCGTTTACGGGTTGTCGGTGCTACAAGGCTCTGTCCATCCCCAACAGCAACGAGCGAGTTAAGCACGCGGCTTACCTCCTGCAATACATCAAGCTGAAGAGTCTGGTTCTGTCCAATTCGCGGTGTAATTTTCAGCTTAACACCAACATCCTTGTAATCAACACTTTGAGTATTAATGGCGGTTGCAGTAGTAACTACAGTTTCTTTCACAAAAGGTATGTTATCAACAACATCTACACGCGCTTCTTCATTATCTAGAGTAAGCAGCTGTGGAGTGGCAAGAATGGTGTAATCGTTGTCACCTTTCACAGCACTCAAGATAGACTGGATACTATATTCTGTCCCGCCAATGGAAAATGCATTTTCTATAATCGCACCAATGGAACCGCCAGCTGGAAAAGCCGGAAAGCCAGTGCCACTTGACGATGGCAGAGAAACGGTACCACCACCTTGGTTAGATGAACCAAAAAGGAACACTTTCCCAGCTTTTTGCCCACCAGCCCAGTTTACACCGAAAGAAAAATTCGAATCACTGGAAGCTTCCATAAGCAAAGCTTCAATGAACACTTGTTTTCGTTCAACATCTAATTTTTCAATGGTCGACTTGAGAATCATAAAGTCATCTGGACGTGCAGTAATCACAAGGCTGTTTGTAGCTTTGTCTGCCACAATTTTTACCTCACGAGAAAGTACTTTCTCTTCCTTTGTATTCCCCTGACGTTCAACTAACGTATTAATAACCTTAGCCACATCTTCTGCTTTAGCATTTTCCAGCGAAATAAAATGAATATCACCCTTGCCGGCCGGAGTAGGGATATCCAATGTTTTAATCATAGTTTTGATAGTCATCATGGTTTCAGGATCAGCAAGAACAAGAACCACGTTTGTTCTCTCGTCTGCTTGCACAAGTGCCATGGCTTTTTTGCCAAATTTTTCCTGCTCTTTAACTTGTGTAGTCAAAATTTTACTCAAGTTCGCTGCCACACTTTTTGAGTCACCAAATTTTAATGGGAACTGCCTAAACTGTGGTGCGTATTGTGATTTATCTATCTCATTAATGACTTTTTGAGCTTCTTGAATACGTGCAAACGGTGCAGTAATAATAAGTGAGTTTGTAGGAGGATACACGGTCACAAGCCCGTTTTTACCTATAAGCTTTGGAATAACCTTTCCAAGCTCTGATGCACTGGAATGCTTCAAAGAGATGAGCAGTGTAACAAGTTCGTCACCTGTAGGTTTGTGCTGTCTTAAAGAAGAGTCTGAGGTAAGGGTAGGAACCCCTTCACTACGCCCAACGGCAAGTGGCATAATCTTATACACTTTTCCACTTGGAACAATCGTGAAGTTGTTTACCTGTAAAACAGATTCAAACACACGATACGCTTCTTCCACGCTTACCTTTGAAGGAGAATAAATAGTTACCCTTCCTCCAACGCGGTTATCGACAATAAAATTTTTTCCGGTCAATTCGCTAATAAATTTAATCAGTACATGAATTTCAACTTTCTTAAAATCCATGCTGATATATGCATGTTGTGATGCACTGCCAGAACAGACTGCGGTACCAGAAAGCATGCAGACAACCAAAACTACGCCAAGTATACGCATCATTTTATTCGCTATCATCATTTTTACTTCAGCCTGAACGTCAAGGTTTGGCTTTTTCCTTTCCGAATAATATTTAAGGAAATATTATTCTTATCTAACATGGACATTAAAGAAGCCGCATCACCAAAGGATGTTAAAGACTTGCCATTTGCCTTTACAAGCAAATCGCCTTTACGCAATCCCATATTATATAAGAAACTTCCAGACTGTAGCGCCTGCACATGCAGCCCTTTCCTTCCCCCTTTAGTCTGAGGAACGATTTTAATACTGCTCGCGACCTTACTTAAATCTTTCAATTGATTTTTGATATAACTTCTTGCAACAACACGCCCCCCAGAGCTTCCGCGAGAAGCTGTTGCTTTTTTCCCGTCTATCAGAAGACGTTCTTTTGCCCTTCCCCGTTGTAAAATGATCTCACGTCTCTTTATCTCTACAACTTTCCAACCACTGATTTTTGAGCCATTCCTATATAGTGATTGTTTGTTTTTATACAAAACAATCGCCCAACTTTCAGATGGCTTTTCAGCAAATATTGTCCCGAGCAGATGAAACCCACGCTTACTAATGGAAAGAGCCTGGGATGTAGTTTTTTTCTTAGGCTTTCTTTTCTTTGGAACTGGGGGAGCATTTTTTACTTTGAGAAGATTTCGTTGCTCAATAATTTTAAAAGAACTTAATGCAACCTGCTTCTCTAAGATTTTTTTAGTAGTAACATTACGTGTCACATACTTGGGAGCTATGTCCTGTTCTACAAAAAAGAGAGCATAACAAGCATCGGCCATAAAATATGAAATTGCTGTAACTACCAGCAATTCAATAAAAATTTTCACTTTATCCGTCAAAATGCCTGTCATCTAGCTCTCGTCAATTGAAAATTGTAAAGATTTCAAGTAATAACCAAAAGATTCTGTATTACATCGCTTGCAAACGGCTATAAAACAGCTGCGATTACAAGGCAAGACTTGAATGATATAAACGAACTAAAGCAAATACAGCCTTTTTAAACACAATTCAATATAACTCTCCATGTACACACCAAAAAAAAAATGCCCAACTCGCCATACTTCATGACTACATTGAACATACAGACGGGGGCAGCAGGCTCTGCACAATTCTCGGTAGACAACTTGGCGCAGACTTGTATTACGGTTTCCGTCGCGCTGAACACCCTTTTTTTACGCCTCCTTACGGACCTGGAGCAGAACAAGCACTAATGCACGCAATTAACATTCCTTTACTGCGCCAATTTATTCTTACACGCACTTTCAGCAAGCGCACTCAATTTGTACGTAAATATCCCACCACTATTTTTAGCGGATTTTATGCTCCCCTCGCGGCACCATACCTAGAGGGACAGCAAGGAATTTACTATTGTCACACTCCACCCCGTTTTGTGTACGGCGAACGTGACTTTTTTCTTTCTACAGTTCCTGCTGTTGCAAGACCTCTTCTTAACAGTTTTATAAACTGGTATGCCCCACAGTTCAAAAAAACGCTGCCACATATTCAAACATTTGTGGCGAATTCAAAGAACGTCCAAGAACGCATCAAAAATTTTCTGCACAGAGATTCGACGATTGTATATCCGCCTTGTGATACCGAACAATATCATAACGCAGAATCACAAGGGTACTACCTCTCCATGGGGAGACTAGACCCTCTTAAACGGATCGATGTCATCATTAATGCATTTAAAGAAATGCCAACGAAAAATTTGGTGATCACCTCTTCTGGGCCTTCTGAAGAACAACTGAAAAAACTTGCAACAGACTGCGATAATATCAAATTTGTTGGGCAGCTATCCGAAAAACAACTGCAAAAAGCTATTGCGGAATCGATTGCAACTATCTACATTCCAAAGCAAGAAGATTTCGGCATGTGCGCTATCGAATCAATGGCGGCTGGCAAACCGGTAATTGTGGCTGCTGAGGGTGGACTTCTCGAAACTGTTACCGATGGTGAGACAGGCATTTTCACCCCTGCAAATCCTCAGGGCAAAGACATTATCGAAGCCGTAAACTCGCTCTCAGCCAGCAAGGCAACATGCATGAAAACAGCATGTCTTGACCGGGCAACACAATTCGATACTTCGGTATTCGTTAATGCCATGAAGCGTCTTATCTTGGAACGCTAACTGCACACTTCGATCACGTTCTCAGCACCATTTGAAAAAGAGAATTACATGCCCTGCATCCAGCCTGACAAAGCTCACTCCATCTCCAAACAACCCTCCGGCAATGAAGGTTTCACCATCGTTGAAGTTCTGGTTGCCTTAGTGCTGTTAGGGGTAGCAGTCATGATGACAGTTACTCTGACCACACAAAATCAGGACAACCTTGCCCAGACCCGCTTGCAGGATACTGCAATTGTTCTTGCGCGAGAAAAGCTCTTCGAACTGGAAAACGACGGATTTTCGGCAAGTACAGGAAAGTCTGGCGATTTTCGTCCGGACCATCCTGGGTTTACGTGGAAGGCTTCAGCGCATGCTACAAACACAGCGGCTATCTATAGATTACTCTTGACTGTTTCATGGGGAGATGAGGAAGACAGAGATGTTACCATTGAAAAACTATTCAAAGAATAGAATGCCTACTCAGATTACCCCTCCGAACGGGCAAGCAGGTTTTACTTTATTTGAAGTACTCATCGCCATGACGCTAATGGCGACCATTATCACAACTCTTTTTGCACTGTTCGGCAATGTAATTGACGCATCGCAACATGCTCGGAAGCGTATGGCATACGATCAAGCCGGCAGAACAATTTTAAGCATTGTTGAAGATGATTTTCGCTATATGCTTCCAGATATGAAGACTAGTGGACTGAAGTTTGATGCAACGATGGATAGCGATACATTTGAAGAACAAGACCTGCTTGGATTTGCCAGCACATCCTCCCTCGCTTTTCGTACTCATGAACATGTCCGCTCACTACAATATGTTACCTACTCCCTTAAAGAACAAGACAACGATCTCTTCACACTTATCAGAACAGAACGTCCAAACCCCACAGTTACAGGGGACTTTAAGGAACTGAAATATCCTCTTATTGAGGACGTCTCTGAATGTGTATTTGAGTACTACAATGGTGAATATAATGAATTTCAAAAAGATTGGGGCGTAGAAAAATCGCAGCTTCCGACAGCCATACGCATGACCCTTACTCTGGGTACAAAAGACGAACCATACCAATATCAGCTTGTAATTCCATTACCGCAGGAGGATGAATTATAATGCGACTACCTGCGCCATCCATTGAACGTAATAACGAGCAAGGCACCATTATCATCATCGTCTTGCTTGTACTTGTAGTGTTATCCTTTCTTGCCATGGAATTATCCAAGGAAACACTTATTGATCACACAAGCTCCGTCTATGTAAAATCATCCATCACTGGAAATATTCTATGTGATTCCGGAAGGATGCTTGCGAAAGAAATACTGGTTACTGACTTAGAAGAAAGCAAAGGTGACTACAATTTTGAAACATGGGGCCTGTTTAATACAGAACTCGAGGATATTTCTGAGGAGTTAACAAGCGGTACTCTTTCTGGAGAAATAACAGACGAGAACTCACTTTTCCCTATTAATAAGCTTGCGCTACTTGATAAAAATACAAAAAAAATTACTGAACAATATCAGGGTGTCTTTTTGCGCATGCTGAAAACGCTTTGTAGCGATTTAAATTTGACCTCAGGAACAGCGGAAGATCTCCTCATTTCAATACGCATTTGGCAGGGTGAACAGCTCTCTAGAGCCTCAGAGGACGACACTTGGTACGCGGCTCAAAAGATACCGTACACTCGAACCAAAAAAACATTCCGTTCACCAGACGAAATGCTCCTCCTCTACTGGCCCAAAGCCAAAGAAAGCGATATTAAAAAGCTTTATTATGGCACGGATTCAGTAAGCGGCTTACGCGACCTCATAACGATATGGGGAGAAGGGCCTATTAACATGAACACTGCAAATGAAACTCTGACTACTGCCATTCCTATTGCGAACAATAATAAAGAAGACTTTCTGAATAGGATGGCGCTTTACCGCAACGATCCTACCAGTAACTTCGAAACAACATGGTATCTTAACGCAGCTAAGTTTAGTGGAATTGAAGAAAAGAATATTCCTAAAGATATCTTGGATTTTAAATCCAACACATTTCGCGTCACTCTCACCGCTGATATTGGCAGTGGCAGTAAGAAAGAAATAATTTTTCTGCGCCGAACAGATAAAAAAGTCGTCCTTCTGGGAAGCCATGGAGAATAACTTCCCAGACAAGGAGTTATGATCTTAAATTGTTACTTACCCAAAACGCTCGTTGGTGACTCAATATATGCATCTTTGTTTATAAATACATATTCTTCCTGAGGGTAAAGAATACCGTATATATAATTTTGTTCTTCCGTTGGAATAATTGTAGGTTCAAAAGCCCTAGCTGCGACTAACATACATCGGCCTTCACATAGCATTCTGTTCAACGAGATGACATCATGTTGGTTAAGAAACCTGAAGCACATATTAAAATCACACATTGTATACGCAGCAATTATCTTAGGAGCAGGAATAGGCTTGTCCGGCAAAGCATCCCAACGACTACATGCGCAAACAAAAAGCAACAGACAAATCATTATATACCGCATAACAACTCCTTAGATCTTTCTTACTGTAAGATTAGAGGTAAGACCTTGTTAGCTCAAGCATATGTCTTTAGTCGTTTTTATAATCATCCCAATTTTCATACGGAAATTTTTCACTCGCTACTAAAACGAAGACTAGATCATAGATAAAAATCTATGATCTTTTTTTGCTCTCAATGACTTCTTTCCACGCCCATTCCACTTAGCCCCACCCCAAACACATTCATAATAAAAAAACGGACAGCCATCATGACTGTCCGTTTTTTATTATTTACGATTAAAGCAACGATTCCAAATCAACCGGAGCTTCAAGAACGACTTTAGCACCTGCTGCTGTAAGTTCTTCACCCCCTCTAAAGCCCCATGATGCCCCCACGGGAACCATGCCTGCATTTTGAGCCGTTTGCATATCCACATCTGAATCGCCTACGAAGATTATTTGTTCTGGCTCCAACTTCATCTTTGCAGCAATTCCTATTGCACTATCTCCAGCCGGCTTAAGGGGAACATCTGGAAGCCCGCCCTGAACGACAACAAAGTCAACTGTTGGGAAAAATTTCTTAACAGCCGCTTTTGTTAGCTCATCCGGCTTATTTGACAGTACAGCCAACTGCTTACCTGCCGCAGCAAATGTAATCAGCACATCCTGCACGCCATCATACGGGCGAGCAATGGTGTTCAACGAACGAGCATATTCTTCACCAAGAACAGCGTACAAAGCTTCACATTCTTCCTGACATTGCTTCTCCTTAGGGAGCACTCTCCAAGCCAGTTTTTTCGCACCGCTACCTACAAATTGGCGATACGCGTCAACAGAATGCTCAGGATACCCAACACGAGCAAGAGCCGCGTTGGTTGCCGCTGCAATTTCTTCCAGAGTATATAACAAGGTACCATCAAGATCGAAAATGACAGCAGAAAAATTCAGTGAACTACTCATAGATATTACCTTTATAAAATCACAGTCTCAGCTGTGGCGTATTTTCTTCAACATACTGCCAACCCCATCGATTAACGCAGTAAAATACACTGTAAAAATCACCATGAATAATTGCAACCACCAAATATGTTGAAGGCTAAGGAAAGGCTGTACTAATCTGAAAATATAAAAGCCCTGTAGAAATTCTTCTACAGGGCTTTTCGTGTATTGCTATTTTATTCGACTAGCTCAGTACGGCGTGCTGCAATACAGCACAACAATGTATAGCAACCTAATATAGTTATCTGTCGCGCAGAGATTAGTCTTCCGGATGCAATCGAGCAAATATGCGCTCAGGTGTCATCGGTAACTCTGTAAAGCGCACTCCTGTTGCATTCGCAATAGCGTTACCAATTGCAGATGCAGGACACACGAGGCTGCACTCACCAGCGCCCTTAGCTCCGAAAGGCCCAGTCGGATCATGAGATTCAACAATAATAGATTCCATCGGTGGAATATCTTCAGCAGTCGGCAACATGTAGCTATGCATATTGCTATGGGTCTGAACACCTTTATCGTTGTATCTAATCTCTTCAGTTAAAGCATACCCTAAGCCCTGAACCACTCCACCTTCAATTTGCCCTTCGACAATCATCGGGTTCACTGCGGTGCCTACATCATGTGCTGCCGTGAGTTTTAAGACTTCAACCTTACCAGTCTCAGTATCCACTTCAACATCTGCAAAACACACATGCCATGGCGGTGCATTCTTAGGAACAATTTTACCGACACTGATAAACTGCTTGTTTCTCACATGAGCGTGATATGCAATATTCTCTAAAGTCACCTTTCCAGTTGGATGCTCTTTGGCGTCGTCCAACGTCACACAAGGTGCTTCGTCGATTGCTGTAACTGAGGACATAAAAATATGGCCATATTGTAACGTAAGGGCATCAGGAGAAGTATCGAAGTATGGCGCAGCATATTCCAACATTTGCTGCTTAGCATCCTCCGCTGCCGCTTTAATCGCCAACCCGGCGGCATAACAGGAACGACTCGCATGCCCACCAATATCAAATGGAGAAGTTAAGGTATCACCAAATGACAATGAAATATTTTCCATGTCAGTACCGAACGCTTCTGCTGCAATCTGTACGAGAGAAGTACAAATACCTGTGCCCATTTCCGGCACGCCAGAAGACACCTGCACAGTTCCGTCAGACTGAACTGTAAAGTAGGCATTGTCGTAGTCTACACAGAAAGGCCAAGCGTTACTTACGTGCGTACCTACCGCCATACCCATGCCACGAACTTTGTTCGGCGCAGACGACTTAAGCGACGCACGATCCTTCCAACCGATACTCTCCGAGCCTTGTTTCATGCACTCAGCCAGTTCAGAACTCAAACATGGGAATGGCAGACACCAAGGGTCATTCACCTTCATAATGTTTTTCATACGCAAGTCGTACGAATTCATTCCCAGCTCGTCCGCCATCATGTCTACCACTTGTTCCAGCGCAAAGTTACCCTGCGGGTTACCGAAACCACGCATGGCTCCAGAACTGGTGTGGTTGGTGTAAACGCTATGTCCAAAGTATCGCTGATTCGGAATACGGTAGATTGCCAGCGTCATGGCTCCACATACTCCGGGGAGTTCTGTGCCGAAGCCACAATATGCGCCAGTGTTAAAGATAGCCTTCAGATCGAGTGCGTTGAATGTACCGTCTTTCTTAGCACCCAGTTTTACCGTTATGGTTGCCGGATGCCGAGTATCTGAGGCAATAAAATCTTCTTTTCGTGAATAGACAAGCTTAACGGGACGTTTTGCCAGTAATGCCAAGCCCATTGCAATTGGCTCAGCAAGGCCGCTTAACCCGATACGTACGCCAAACCCACCACCTACGTATGGGGGAGCCAACACACGAATCTTACTGGCGGGAACATCAAATATTTTCCCGAGAATTGCGCGTGATGGATGCGGAGTCTGTGTTGTAGACCATACGGTTACTTCGCCACTACCGTTTACCTGAGCAACAGCGCTCTGCGTTTCCATCTGCACTTGTTTTACAATTGGAAGCTTAAAGGACTTTTCGATGACAACATCAGATTCTTCGAGACCTTTTGCTACGTCACCGTAAGGAATCTTAATGATCTCACCAGGGATGTTTTTCCCCTCAGGGGTACATCCCTTCTCACCATGCAATACAGGCGAATCCGCCCCCATTGCTTCTTCAGGATCAAACACAGCGGGCAGTAATTCGTACTCTACCTTAATCAGCGTTAACGCTTGCTCAGCTATGGCTTCAGTTGTAGCAGCTACCGCCGCAACTTCATCACCAACATACCGTACAATTTCATCAAATAAATATTGATCCAACACTCGTTCCAAATTGGAAACTGTGAGGAACATCGGAGCGGCTGCGTTGAATAAATTTTTAGGACCATTCTCATGCGTCATTACAGCATGTACGCCGTGCAGTTCTTCTGCCTCAGACGTATCAATACTTACAATCCGAGCATGAGCATGGGGGCTGCGCAACACTTTAGCATGCAGCATACCCGGCAAAGCCATATCACTAGTGAAAAGAGCACGGCCTGTTGTTTTATCAACACCATCGCGCCGATCAACATTCTTACCTACTACGTGTAATTTAGTCATGGCTCCCTCCTTTCACCGCATCCTTGCGCAACGTACGGGCTGCATCCTCAATTGCGTCTTCAATTTTCACATATCCTGTGCAACGGCATATGTTTCCTGAAACAGCTTCGAGAATTTGTTCTTTAGAAGGTGACTTGTTTTTATCCAAAAGCGCCTTCGCAGACATAATCATACCGGGGGTACAAAAACCACACTGCACAGCGCCCTTCTCGATAAAGCTGGTCTGAAGCGGATGTAGTTCTCCGTTCTCTTCCACCCCTTCAATTGTCTCTACAGAAGTTCCATCAACCCGCATTGCCGGCAAAAGACAAGAGTTTACAGCTGCACCGTCAACAAGAACTGTACAGGAACCGCAGCCACCTTCGCCGCAACCTTTCTTTGTACCTGTTAAGTAGAGCTTATCGCGCAAGACATCCACAAACAGTTCAAACGGATCAACACGAACAGAAACAGGTTCACCATTCAAAACAAACGAAACGAGCTTAGTATACATACAGATTCTCCCATCTAACCTTGCTGTGCATCAGCTATTGCAGCTTGCAGCACTCGTTCAACACATACAGGAAGAACTCCTATGCGGTATTCCTTGGAACCACGAACAGCACTACTTCTGAAGGTAGCCTGCTCTCTTGCCAGCACGCCTGCTTGTTTTATGTTTTCTTCTGTAATCTCTGCTCCCTGCAAAAACTCTTCTGCTGCTACTGCATGTTGAGGACCGGCACCGACAGGTGCCATCAGCAACTGTACCCCATCAAACTTCGCATCAGTAACACGAACCTTTGCAGAAACATTCAGCATAGGGAGCGATAACGCTTTACGCTGTTCCATACGGATATAGGCAGAGCCTTCTCCATCATTTTTTTTGGGGAACGAAATATTAGTCACAACCTGACTACTGCTGTTAATGCAGGAAATACATATTCCAGCATATAACTCACTAAATGGAATACTTCTGGAGCCCTGCTCATCAACAACCGTTGCGGTTGCATCAAGACAGGCCAAAGCAACAGCTGCATCAGCAGCTGGGTTGCCATTCACAACGTTTCCAACAACAGTTGCAACGTTACGAATCTGTAGCGAACCAACCTTTCGGCAAGCATCTACTAAACCCGGTGCATGATGCCTAAGAAGAGATGATTTTACGACTTGAGCATGAGTGACGTTGGCTCCAATTGATATGGAGTCATTTTCCTCTGTTATGCGTTGCATTCCATCAATTGCACGTAAATCAATTAGTGTGTCGACAGAAATTTTACCATCACGCATGTCGAGAACAAGGTCTGTGCCACCTGCAATAATTCTAGCCCGTCCCTTAGACTGGCCTAACATAGATACTGCCTGTGCAACTGTTCCCGGAAAAACATAATCCTGAGCCATACAGTGCCTCCAAAGATCTGGTAAGAAAAACTAGCAGCGATAAAAAGAAGACTCCTTTACCTGCTACATAACTTTGCTTGGAAAGACCAAACCGTCCTTATATATTTATTTAAATATAGGATCGTTATAATGATTCTGTATAGCTATTTGATTATAACCCCACCGAAAAAGCTGTGTTTAATTTAACACAGCCACTCTAACACCACCCTCCCCAAGCCCCGAATAGAGCGGTTTCAAACTGAATCTAAGTCGAAGAGACTGTACAAAATTCGATTGACGAGTAAGTATGCACTTGCATCAACAGTAACCACAACAATCTCAGTGCAGTAGGAAAACAATTCGTACTCACAGATTGCCACTCATCTATATGAAACTGTTTTTGACTACCAAAACGAGATTACACAATGAGCAAAACAAACCACTTTGGCTTAGACTTCGAAACCTTTGCCACACTTATTGACAACCTGCATGATGAAATAATTATTTATGACAACAACTACCGCATGCTTTACGTCAACAAAGCATGCGAACGTCATTATGGTTTCACCCAGCAAGAGCTCATAGACATGCCGTTCTGGGACGTTGTACGAAAGCATAAAGCATGGGATCGCCCAATGCTTCCGCTTATCTACGAGAAAAAATGTCCAGCAAAGCAAATGCAACAGACATATCTCGGATTACAAGTACTCACCATTGCTACACCTTTTTTTGATGATAAACAGGACGTTCAATACGTCATGCTTAATATTCGTGATAACTATCATGACAAAATGATTCCAAGGGCTGAAGACCTAGTGACTGAAGAGCCACAATCTTCAAAAGCGCATCCTGAGTATCTTATCTACCGTAGTGCAGGAATGGAGAAAGCTATTTCTGATGCACAGAAAGTAGCTAATGTAAACGCACCTTGCCTGCTGCTTGGGGAATCCGGTTGCGGCAAAAGTCTGCTCGCTAAATACGTTCATGCAAATAGTAATCGCGTCGACAAACCATTTGTTACGGTAAACTGTGCAGCCATTCCGCACGAACTTTTTGAGTCAGAACTTTTTGGACATGTTGAAGGCGCTTTTTCAGGAGCAACTAAAACTCGCGGCGGGCTTTTTGCCAAAGCAAAAGGCGGCACGCTGTTCCTTGATGAAATTTCTGAACTCCCTCTCCCGATGCAGGCAAAACTTCTTTATGCTGTGCAGGAGTTGGAATACCGCCCTGTTGGAAGCTCCGAAACCGTCAAAGCTGATGTGCGCATTTTAGCGGCATCAAACCGTAACCTGAACCTTATGGTTGAAAGCGGTGCATTCCGTCAGGATCTTTATTTCCGCCTGAATGTTTTTGACATTACCATCCCTCCACTCAGAGAACGCCCTGAAGATCTTGTCCCCCTTATCCATCTATTCTTTAATAGATACGGAAAATTGCATGGCAAAGGAAAACGGCTCGCATCTGGCGTACGTAAACTTCTCAGCCAATACACATGGCCGGGTAACGTCCGTGAACTTGCTCACCTTATAGAGCGCCTTGTTGTAACTGTTGAAGACGAGATTATTTCAGTCGATCATCTTCCAGCCTCTATTTACGAAACACAGGGAAACCCTGCCGCACTTGTTATGGCTTCGGATAACCTTGATGAAGCACTTGAAGCAGTTGAACGCCAACTCATTATTGATTCTTTCAAGGCTTACGGAACCAGCAGAAAAGTTGCTACAGCGCTCAACATTAGCCAATCACGCGCATCACGCCTCATCCGAAAATATGTTCCGGCAACAAAATTGTAACTTCATGAGTCACCTCCGACTCTAAGACCCGCTTTTGATTCAAAGAGAGTCCCTGCAAAGCCATAATTCTCTTTATTTTGAGTCTTCAACGACTCAAGTAGCCTTAAAGATTGAGTGTTTAAACAGCTTATTATTGCTATAACTATTTGAAATTTAAACGATTTTTAACATCGCCTTTTGTGTCAATATTGGCACATCCCTTGCTCTATAACTACCACAAATGATGGTGCATACTTTTAAGAACAATCGTCACAGTATCTTTAAAACGTAACGATACATTGCTCTGTTTTT
Source organism: Halodesulfovibrio sp. MK-HDV (assembly GCF_009914765.1). Lineage (NCBI taxonomy): Bacteria > Pseudomonadati > Thermodesulfobacteriota > Desulfovibrionia > Desulfovibrionales > Desulfovibrionaceae > Halodesulfovibrio > Halodesulfovibrio sp. MK-HDV. The sequence goes on from NZ_WYDS01000009.1 coordinate 47,972, forward strand.
ATCCGTGCATCATCCCCCGAGAGAGGATGCTGTTACATCAACAGCACACTAACGAGGTGAAACTATTTAGAAGGGAGATGTTTTAATGTTTAAGAACAAGACATATTTCGGAATTGCCTGCGCATTACTTGCCACAATGCTCTGGGCTGGTGCTTTCGTTGTTGCACGCCTTGCTGTAGGTCAAATTTCCCCTATGACACTTGGCGCTACACGCTGGTTTGTAGCTCTGCTCATTCTCTGTACGTTCACTCTTCCAAAAGTAAAAAAAGAGTGGCCGATTGCTAAAAAATTCCTGCCACAAATTCTTGCCGCTGCCTTAACAGGTGTTGCCGCTTACTCTCCGCTCAGCTATTTCGCTGCTCAGACAACATCAGCAATCAACTTGTCACTCATTTCTGTTACTACACCGATCTTTATTGTTATTATCTCATCAATGATGGGACAGAAACAAACTACCAACACATGGCTCGGTTGTACTGTCGCACTTATTGGTTCCTTCTATCTCGTCTGTAATGGCGAAATGTCCCGACTCCTCGGTCTCCAGTTTGCAGCAGGCGACTTCCTTATGCTTCTGGCTGCTGTCGGGTTTGCTGTATACAGCCTTATCCTGCGTAAAATCCCAGAAGGGCTCTCACAACTTACTATTCTGTCCCTCATGTCATTCTTTGCTGTGCTGATGCTTCTCCCATGCGTTATCTGGGAATCTACACAGCCATCAATGGTCTTTAACATGAACGGCATCGTTTTCTTCAGTATCGTTTTCTCAGCAGTATGCTCATCCATCATTGCATGGTTCACATGGAACCTCGGTCTCCAATATGCCGGACCGGCAACATCCGGCATGATCTACTACAGTCTCCCGTTATGGGGTGGATTATTCGCCTTTGTATTCCTCGGTGAAACAATGGGCACAGTTCATCTCATCAGTGGAGCGCTCATTATTGGCGGTATTGTGTGGGCAAGCCGCACTCCAAAATCAGTTGAAAAAACTGAGACCGTTCTTAACGAGGCGTAGTCGATAGCTCCTTTTCACGGGTGGAGAAATTCTCCACCCGTACTTTTCATCCCTGCCAAGCGCCCATCGGTGCGCCCCTGTGCGACCTACCTTTACGCCGCACATAATGAACAATGTAAGGATTTGTCATTATGCAAAAGACCAAACAGCAAAAACTCATACACCTCAATATCAACGACAAAACACATTCGCTGTATGTTGAGCCGCACTGGACTCTTTCTAAAGTTCTTCGAAACGACTGTGGTCACACAGGAACTAAAGAAGCATGTGGAGAAGGTGCCTGTGGTGCATGTACTGTCCTCATCGACTCAATAGCAGTCCCTGCCTGTATGATTCTCGCCATTGAGCAAGAGAATAAACACATCGAGACCATTGAAGGTCTGTCAGCAAACGGTGAACTTCATCCTATTCAAGAAGCATGGCTTGAAGAATACGGCGCACAATGCGGCTTTTGTTCACCGGGCATGATCTTGTCTACCAAAGCATTACTTCTTAAAAATCCATTGCCAAGCGATGAAGAAATCAAAGAAGCGCTCGGTGGCAACATATGTATTTGCAACAATTATGAACACATTCTTAACGCAGTACGCAGTGCAGCAAAAAAAATGTCCGGAGAGCAAGCACATGATTAAAGCCAATTCCATCGGCACCTCTGTGCGCCAGAAAGACGGTGCTGCACGTGTTACCGGCGCTGCAAAATATTATGCTGACTTCATCTTCCCCGGTATGTCGCAAACCCGTATTTTACGTAGCCCATATCCCGCAGCTACGATCCTCACGATAGACACCGAAAAGGCAGAAGCACTTGAAGGTGTCCACCTCGTAATGACGTACGAAAACTACCCAAAAGCGTTTCGTAATACCTTATATTATGTAGGTGATCTGGTTGCTGCTGTTATCGCAGATGACGAAACCATTGCAGAAGAAGCTTTAGAGCTGATTGATGTTACATACGAAAAGAAAAAATTCGTTGTCAGCCTTGAAGACGCAATGAAGCCGGATGCACCACAAGTTTTTGATGGAATTCCAAACTGCAATGATTGGGAATTCCACGCCCTGCTTAGCGACCGCGATCCAGAGACGCGCTTGTTCAAGACGAAAACTCCTGCCGAATACAACGGCTTTGGAGATATTGAAAAAGGCTTTGCAGAAGCAGATGTGATTGTTGAGCAAAAGAACCTCAAATATGCGTACTGCAAGTCTCCGGCAATGGAGCCACGCGGCTGTACAGCTAACTTTGATGGTCGCAAATTGCATGTCCACACACACTCCCAAGGCATGCATGATGAAAAGTTGTGTCTGGCGCAAGCACTCGGCATCAGCTCAACTATGCTCAACTATGTATCACCGTTCACCGGCTCAAGCTTCGGCGGAAAAAACGCATTCCCACTCGATCGCAACATAGCCTCCCATTATCTGCTTATTGCCAGCCTTGCCTGCCTTGATCTTAAAAAGCCAGTTCATTGCGCCTACTCGCGAGAAGAAGAAATGGTTTCCGGCTGGTCTCGAGGCAGCATAACCGATGTCAAAATCGGCTTTAAAAAAGACGGTACATTAACCACCATGGATCTGGCACACTGGCAGGAAACTGGCTCCGGCGGAGACAAGTACCCTGCTAAAAACGCCATGCTCGCAACCGGTTCTGTGCTCTATGCACATAACTGCAAGCACCAGCGAGGCAAAATCCATTACGTGCATACAAACCGTTTTCCAGCTGCCGGTTGGCAGGGATACGGAGCACCTGAAGGTGTGTTTGCTGTAGAAACCACCATGGACATTGCCGCAGAGCAAATGGGAATGGACCCTGTTGAAATTCGCAAAAAAAACTGCATGCGCACAGGCGACATTGATTCCGGCTGGGACCCGCTTGTTTACAAGTCTGCATACATTTCTTCTTCCGGCATCAGAGACTGCCTTGATGCAGGTGCAGAATATTTAGACTGGAAAAACAAATGGGTTCATCCAAGCAAAAAGACAGGTCGAATCCGCCACGGACTCGGAGTTGCTATTTTTGCAATGGGCGCAGGTCGCCCGGGCCCGGGTAACTCCAGTGAAGCAATGGTCAAAATTTATCCGGACGGTTCCGCAGCTCTCGTATGCGCGGTTGCTGATATCGGACAAGGACAGCACACAGTTCAGTGCCAGATTGTTGCAGACGTACTTGGCCTTCCATACAAAAAGGTCGGTTTGGTTTGTGAGGATACTGATTCAACACCGTTTGCGACACTTGTTGCAAACAGTTGTGGCACATGGATTCAGGGCTGGGCAACGTATGAAGCCGCTATGGATGCAAAACGACAGGTTCTTGAGCTTGCCGCGACTAAACTGGGTGTTCCTGCTCTGGCATTAAGCATTAATGAAAAAGGTATCTTCATTACGGCTGAACCAGACAAAGGGCTCTCTTTTGCTGAAGCATTCGGTGCGCGTGGACACTACGGTGGCATCCATGAAGTCACTGGCTATTACGTCAACAACTCACCGCATCCTAACGGCTTAAAAGACGGTAAAGAAGACCAAGTATACATTCCGAAAGAAAAAGGTGCTCAGTTTATCTCTTTAGATATTGATACTGAAACAGGCATGATTTCGAATGTAAATGTAGTCATGGCGCAAAACGTCGGTAAAGCACTCAACCCGAAAATTGTTGCAGGCCAGCTTTCCACATCCCGCCACGGCGTCGATAACGCCATGCTTGCGAACGACTGCATTGCAGACAAGCGTAACGGCTGGCTTATGACTCCTAACTGGATTGATTACCGCCACTGCACCACCATGGATTGCGACGTAACACCGATTGTAATCGAAAAACCGGGTGATCCGACCCATCCGTTCGGCGCAACAGCCTGTGGTGAAGGTGCGGCTTGTCCATCCCTTGCAGCGTTCTCTAACGCAATTTTCAACGCGACTGGTGTGCGAATTATTGAGACCCCGTTCACCCCAGATAAAATCCTTACGGGTCTTGGTAAGATTCAGCCTTCCCGGAGGAAAAAGTAATGAAACGCTTCAAGCATTTTGACGCTTCAACAATTGAAGAAGCTGTAAAATTATTAGACACATACGAAAATTCATCCTACGTAATCGCTGGCGGCAGTGATCTAATGGGTTGCCTCAAAGATAACCTCTGGATGGAATTCCCAGAAGCCATCATCAATATCAAAACCATTCCCGCGTTGAACACCATTACGGTTGAAAAAGATGGTTTACATATTGGTGCGCTTGTTACGCTTACCGAGATTGCAGAATGCGAATCTGTTAAGAAAACATGGGCGGGACTCGCTGAAGCGGCTCGTCGAACTGCTTCTCCTATTCTCCGTAACATGGGAACCATCGCAGGCAACATTTGTCAGGAAAACCGATGCTGGTACTACAGGTACCCGGACAAAATTGGTGGCAGTATTGATTGTGTACGTAAAGGCGGAAAACGATGTTTAGCTGTTCCGGGCGATCATCGTTTCCACTCAATTTTCGGCGCAGTCTGCAAATGCATTGCAGTTAACCCGAGCGATACAGCTCCGGCTCTTGTTGCACTTAATGCTGTTGTAACAACCACCAAACGGCAAATTCCGATTGATGAATTTTTCAGCGCAGAAAACGGTGCAGGTTCAACAATTCTTGATCGCAATGAGATTGTGACAAAAATTTTCGTGCCAACACCTGTCGAAAACGCAAAAAAGTAGCTTTATAAAAATAGCATACAGAAAATCCGTCGATTTCGCGTTAGTAAACTGCTCAGCTTCACTGTCGTATTCCGACGGCAAGGTGACAGAAGCCCGTATTTGCTTGAATGGAGTGCATAATAACCCTCGCAGATGCCAAGACGCTGAAGCGCTACTTATAGGGAAAGAGCTCACAGAAGAGACAGCACAACTTGCCGCTGAAGCTGCTGTTGCAGACGCTAAACCGCTCTTCCAAAACCTGTATAAAGTGCAGTTAGCAAAAACCAGTGTCCTCGATGCACTCATTGGATGCGCAAAATAGCGACTACACATGACTGAAAACTTACAGCAAAAAAAAGCTGCCATTACAGGCGTCATTTTAGCTGCCGGTACTTCAACCCGAATGGGCAGGGATAAGTTGTCTCTGTCTTTTCGAGGAAAACCAATCGTGCAGCATGTAATTAATGCCGCACGCGAGTCTCTTTTGGACTCTATCGTTGTTGTTCTTCCTGTCGATTCTGAACTTGAATCACAACTTGATCTTGCGAAGTGCACTGTTGTGTACAGTCCAAGAAGAACAGCCGGCCAAGCTGAATCACTGAAGGCTGCAATCCGTAGCCTTCCAGATGACACACAAGGCGCGATGGCGTTGCTCGGAGACCTACCGTTGCTTACTCCTGAGGTCATAAACCACCTTATCTGGTCGTTTTCTCAGGAACCGCACAATTGGGTCATTCCCATGCAAGAAGGGATGCGCGGTAATCCTATTACGATTCCGCAACAGTGGTTTGAAAAAGTATTGGAGCTTGAGGGCGACACTGGCGCAAGGCCATTGCTTGCAACTCCGAGACTTCCTATCAGATTAGTTAAAATTAACGAAATCGGCCCGTTTGTTGATGTAGACACTGAGGAGCAATATGAACTGCTTCTCAAACGCTACGATACAGGACTGTAGAGAGACTTTTATGAAAACATTGATACCTACAATCGCAATCCGTGGTGCTGGCGATCTCGCCACTGGCGTAGCACTCCGACTTTACCGAGCCGGAATGCGAAACATTGTCATGCTTGAAACAGAAAAGCCGCTGGCTGTTCGCCGCAAAGTTGTGTTTTCAGAAGCGATCTACCATCAGGAAGTAATGGTCGAAGAAATTACAGCCAAACACTGCACTCAGTGCTCTGAGATATCAGAAGTATGGGCTAAAGGTATGGTTCCAGTTATTTGTGACCCTAAGGCTACATGTCTGGAAACTGTCAAACCCGATGTGCTTATTGATGCGATTATTGCCAAGAAAAATATCGGCACCAAAATTTCAATGGCACCGCTCGTCATTGGCCTTGGACCTGGCTTTACTGCGGGAGAAGATGTTCATGCTTCTGTAGAAACCAAGCGTGGGCATTACTTAAGCAGAGTCATTACAGAAGGTTCAGCAATTCCCAACACGGGCGTTCCAGGTTCTGTAAAAGGCTTTACAACAGAGCGTGTTCACTGGGCTGATGAAGCTGGAGTATTCACAACTCAAAGCGATATCGGCGCAATGCTCAAAAAAGGCGATCTTATCGGGTACGTAAATACTCAGCCGATTGCAGCAACCATTGACGGTGTTCTCCGTGGTCTTCTTCCAAACGGAACACCGGTACAAAAGGGCACTAAAATAGCTGATGTAGACCCTCGTAACGATCCGGCCTACTGCGGTGAAGTTTCCGATAAAGCTTTATCCATTGGTGGCGGCGTGCTTGAAGCAATTTGCGCACACCTTTTCGCAAAGAAGTAGCCCATGTCCAGCCAAGCTATCCCAAAACATACAGTACTTTTCCCCACCCTACCTCAGCTTATAACGCTGACAGGTGCCGGTGGTAAGACATCTATTATGTTCTGGATTGCTTCGGCAATTAAAGGAATGGAAAAACGCGTCATCACCACGACAACGACAAAGATGTTTTTTCCAGAATCAGGAGAAGTAATTCTTCAGGCAGATGCATCCGACTTTTTAGCCGAGATTGCATCTGCTCTGGAAATTCATTCTACAGTGACCGTGGCGTCCCGTTATGATGCTCAGTTACAAAAACTTATTGGAATATCGCCAGAAGATATCTCAATGCTTCTACATTCAAAACTTGCTGATTGTATTCTAGTGGAAGGCGACGGTGCGGCTCGCAAACCACTAAAAGCACCGAACCAGCATGAGCCAGTTATCCCCGTTGAAACAGAGGTCTGCATCGGTGTTATGGGACTGGACGCTCTCAATACTCCACTTTCAAATAACACGGTGCATCGACATGAACTGTTCACCGAACTTACGGGACGCGGCTACGGGGAAACTATTACCCCAGCCGACCTAATCACATTGGCGACATCGCCCAAAGGCTTGTTTCAGCACTGCCCTGCAACAAGCCAGAAATATGTTTTTTTAAACAAGATGGACATCCCGAACACACTTGAGGCTGTTGAAACCATTCACTCAAAACAGAGCCAACACCCAACTGACATCATATGGCTTGCGTGCTCTGCTCAGCACAGAAAAATTTTCAACATCTCTGACACACAAACCGAAGTGGTTATCACATCATAGCCATTCCATAACTTCAGTATCATGCTGCAAGGGGGCACTACATGGATTCTCAAAAAAGCACTGAAGCTTTGCTTGCCTCTTCACAAATTTCGAATCGTACCATTTGCCAAATATGCTTTTTCGGTGCGTTCTCTCTCATTATTGCGAGCTGTTTCCCGCTACTTGTTTTCCCTAAAAAGGGAGAACTCATTATCAATAATCTGTTCGATTTTGTTACGGTTGAAATGGGCTGGCTTTATATGCTGGCTGCTCTTGGAGCCTTTGGAATTATTCTCTGGTTTGCCTTTGGCCCACTGAGCCAAAAGCGACTGGGTGATACCATTGAATATTCCACCTTTTCATGGATAGGTATGCTGTTCTGCGCTGGTGTCGGAGCTGGCATCATGTTCGGCGGTTCTATTGACTGGGCATACTACATGGCATTTCCAATGCACGGTGAACCTGCCGGAACATGGAAAGCTGCAGAGTGGGGATGCGCCTATGGAATGTTCCACTGGGGGCCTATCTGCTGGTCTATTTATGCAATATTAGCCGTCCCGATTGGCTATAGCTATTACGTAAAGAATGTCCCAATCCTCAACATATCTCAAACCTGCAAAGGCATCCTTGGTAAACGCGTTTACAGCTGGCCTGGTAAAGTTATCGACATACTCTTTATGGCCGGACTCATTGCAGGATCAGCAACAGCTCTCGGTCTTGGTATTCCTATTGTCGCCGCCGGTGTTGTGTCGGTCACAGGAATCAAACATTCCTTTGGGCTTGAGGTAGCTATTCTTGTTGTCATTACACTAATATTCTCCACCACATCCTGCCTTGGACTTAAAAAAGGGCTCAGCAGGCTTTCCGACTTCAACGTCTATATTGCACTCGGACTCATGCTGTTTGTTTTCATTGCAGGCCCCACAGTCTTTTTGACTGACATGGCAATTTCTTCTGTCGGTCTTCTCGTTTCAGAATTCTTCCGCATGGCAACATGGATGGACCCTGTAGGACATAAAGGATTCACGCAGGCTTGGACAATTTTCTACTACGCGTGGTTTGTCGCATATGCGCCGTTTATGAGCCTGTTCATTGCTAAAATTTCTCGCGGGCGCACTGTACGTCAAGTTGTACTAGGCCCTGTGATCGCGGCATCTTCCGGCTGCGCCATGTTTTACCTCATCTTTGGTAACTTTGGATTACACCTGCAACTGACAGGACAGCTTGACGCCATCAGCATGGTACAAGAAATGAAAGGTGCAACAGTCATCATGGCTATTGCAGACTTCCTTCCGTTTGCTTCATTCTACAAAACCATGTTTGCGCTTGTAACGGCTATTTCAATGGCTACTACCTTTGATGCTGTTTCCTTTGCCCTTGCAGCCACAACAACAACCATGCTGAAACCAGATCAGGAGCCTGCCCGTTGGAACAGACTTTTCTGGGCTGTTTCACTCAGTATCCTGCCTATAGGCATCATGCTTATTGATGGTCCATTGTCAGTGCTTCAAACAGCATCAATTGTTGTGGGACTTCCAGTTCTTGGCATTGTTGCCCTTGGACTGGCTTCTTTCTTTAAAGAATACTGTGCGGAAGGTTGGACACCGAGCCGATCATCATCCCGCTACTAACCTACTTTTCAGGTGAACTATGAAGACTATACATGTACAAGACGCCATTGGAACAATGCTCTGTCATGACATTACACGCATTGTTCCCAACGGAGAAAAAGGGCCTGCATTTCACAAAGGGCACATTGTCACTCAAGAGGACATTTCAACTCTCTTAGATATTGGCAAAGAGCACCTCTATGTTTTCGACCCAAAAGATGGATATGTGCACGAAAATGATGCGGCAGAGCGCATCGCATCCGCTGCAATGGGACAAGGGCTGAAAGATAGCGCTCCTTCTGAAGGAAAAGTAAACATTACCGCTGCCCATACTGGCTTGTTGGATATTAATGTTGAAGCGCTCACAAAGCTCAATTCTGTGCAGGATGTCATTTTTGGAACTATCCATACTATGCAGCTTGTTAAGAAAGGACGAGGTCTTGCTGGAACACGGGTAATCCCGTTGGTTGTTACAGAAGACATTGTAACTGAAGCTGAAGAAATTCTTCGCGACAATGCCCCGCTCATCCAAGTACGCCCTCTCAAGAAATGTAAGGTCGGCGTCATCATAACTGGCAGCGAAATATACAAAGGCCGCATAGAAGATAAGTTTGGACCAGTTATCCATACAAAATTTTCTTCATACGGAAGCACTATACTAGGTCAGAAGCTCGTGTCAGATTCACAAGAGCTTACCGTTAACGCTATCAATGAATTCGTTGAACAAGGTGCCGACTTTATTGTGCTGACAGGCGGTATGTCTGTTGATCCAGATGACCAGACTCCGGCATCAATTCGAGCATCAGGGGCTGATGTAATCACATATGGCGCTCCAATGTTCCCAGGTGCTATGTTTATGTACGCACAGCTCGGAGATATTCCGATACTCGGCTTGCCGGGGTGTGTCATGTACTACAAGGCCAGTGTCTTCGATGTTATCGTCCCTCGGATTCTTGCAGGTGTTTCAGTACCCGCTGAAGATATTGTAGCTCTTGGACACGGTGGATACTGTGAAGGCTGTGCTGAATGCCGCTACCCTGTCTGCGGCTTCGGAAAATAAAAATTCTTCTATAGAAATAAAAAGAGTCCTGTAGATTACGATCTACAGGACTCTTTTTATTTCTTCTTTCATAACTTCGCCGCACTATATTTTTTTGCGCAACATCCTTCCCGCAACTATCCCATAAAATATGGGTAACCTACTCTTTTGCCTGCTTGTTCTCGGTATCAAAAAAGCTTATTATAATCCGGCTAAGTATGAGAAAAATGTGTAGATTCTACATTTTTATGTTCACTCAACAAGTACAGGATGCAACATGCAAAAAAGATTAAGCATTAAATACCACATTGCAGGACTTACTATTTTGCTTAATCTATTTATCTTACTCTGTGTGGCGACAATCAGCGGTAACATATCTGCGCAGGTTATCGATGAAGGCATGTCCGAATATGTTATGGCTCTGGCAGACTCTACCGCCTCCATGCCCGTTGTTCAAGAAACGCTCTTCAACGGGACACCTCCTGACAACTCTATTCAAACAATTGTTGAAAAGTTACGAGCTAAAACCAACGCCAGCTATATGGTCGTTATGGATATGAATGCAATTCGCCTCTCGCATCCTATTGCCGCCCGTATTGGCAAGGCATTTGTCGGCGGTGATGAAAAAGAAGTTTTCTCCGGTAAGCGCTACGTTTCGCGTGCCGTGGGAACTCTTGGAGCATCTCTGCGAGCATTTGTTCCTGTCTATTACCAAGATACACAGGTTGGAGCTGTAAGCGTCGGCATTCTTAACACTAAGACTTACCAAGCCAAATACCTTATCTGGTACAAAATAGTCCTTCTTTTCTTTTTGTGCCTCCCTCTCTCTATTACAGGAGCCTTTTTTCTTGCCGGAAGAATCAAAAAGAAAATGCTCAATTTCGAACCACACGAAATCGCAAAACTTCTTTCTGAAAATCAAATGGTTATTGAATCTGTTAAAGATGCGATCATCGCTGTGGATATGCATGGACGCATTACTGTTATCAACCGCGCAGCAAAGAAAATTTTGAAACTGAAGCAGAATGCTGTTGGACGACATATCTCGACAGTCCTCCCCAACTCGTACTTGGAAGATGTGCTCTCATCTGGAAAAGAAATTTTTGATACCTATCGAAAGCTTGGTGGAATCCCTTGCCTCGTAACGGTACAGCCTATCATCATTCAAGATAAGCAAGTCGGCGCACTTGCCTGCTTCCGCGACCGAAGCGAGGCTCACAGGCTTGCAGAAGAACTCACAGGGGTTCGCAAATTTACAGACGAATTACGCGCACAAGCTCATGAATTTTCAAACAAGCTGCATACCCTGCTCGGGCTACTTCACTTCAAAGAGTATAAGAAAGCAGAGGCTCTGATTCTTCAAGGAGCCGAATTACGTACCCAACTTATTTCACAGTTGGAGAACAATATTGAATCACCTGTGATTCGAGGATTACTCTACGGTAAGCTTGCGACGTGCGAAGAAAAAAATATTCATATTGAACTTTCGTTACCGTCCTTTATCCATAATGACATTGGAATTCCGTCGCAGGACATTACTCTGGTTCTTGGTAACTTTATCGAAAACGCCATTGAATCTGTCGAACACAGCCGTGTATCGTCTCCTGAAATCCATATTTCAATGCTGCTCGGAGATAGTGAATTGTGTCTGCAAGTGCATGACAATGGCGGAGGCATACCAGACAACATTGCGTCTACCCTCTTCTCTTCGCAACCACAAAGCAGTAAAGAAGGACACAGAGGATTAGGACTCCGGTTCGTAAAAAAAATTGCCGATTTTTACGGCGGAAACGCCAGCTTCTCATCTGATCCGGAACAGGGCACAGTGTTTACAATAACACTGCCTATTGTCTCCGCATGTTCTATCAGCACGGCGTATTAAGTTTTTTCCTGCTCAATCCTCAACAACGGGAAACACATGAAAATATCTGTAGTAATTGTTGAAGACGACCCAATGGTGGCAGATATTCATAGTAAATACGTATCAAGCCTTGCCGGTTTCACTGTCATTACCGTGCTGGAAAATGGTCAAGATGCCATCGACTACTTGCTGGAACACGACGTTGATCTCGTTATTCTTGATATTTTTATGCCGATTAAGAACGGAATTGATGTGTTGAACACCATCAAAACAGAACAATTACCCGTCGATGTAATTACCATCACAGCAGCTAAAGAGCATGATACAGTTAACACATGTCTTCGCTCCGGCGTGTTCGATTACATCTTAAAGCCGTTTGCATTCTCAAGATTAGAACAGGCGCTACAAAACTATCAGCAAAAATTCATCGCACGGAAAAATATTGGTGAAAAATATCAGCAGCAGCAAATCGACTTAATGCTCAATTTTGCAGCAGAAGAGACCACACTGGAACTTCCCAAAGGGATTCAGGAATTCACTCTGAAAAAGATTTGCACCACGCTCAAAAGCTCGCCTGTTCCTCTTTCTGCTGCGGAAGCTGCTAGCGAATCAGGCATTTCACGCGTTACAGCACGGCGCTATCTTGAATATTTACTTGAAATCAGCAGGGTCACACTTGAACCGCAGTATGCTCCTGTGGGACGTCCGGTAAACAGATACCGGTACCGATAACATTCAATAACAAAAAGCTCCGCCTGAAAGATCAGACGGAGCTTTTTTATTATTTGCAGGCTAGGAAAATAGCCTTGGGAGGAAGAGGATAACATCAGGGAACAAAGTCAGAAAGAGTAGTACAGCAAGCAGCGCCCCTAGATAAGGCATCGTCGCTCGCATCACCCGCTCAATCGGAACATTGGTAATAGCACTTGCAACGAACAAATCCAGCCCGACAGGAGGAGTGATACACCCGATTGCCAAGTTAACAACCATAAGCACACCAAAGAAGAGTGGATCGATCCCTAAAGTAACAGCAACCGGAAGAAAAATTGGGGTAAGAATTACCACCGCAGCCGACGCGTTGATAAGTGTACCAATAACCAACAACAACACGTTCATCATAAGCAGGAACAGGAATGGCGAATCCGTAATGGATACCATGTACGCCCCGATGTGATGCGGGATCTGCAAGTTGGTAATCAGCCAGCCGAAGACCTTAGCAGTACCAACAATAAACATAATAATGGTGGTACCGATTACCGCATTAAAGATAATTTTCGGAACATCTTTCAGGCTCAACTCTTTATAGATAAAGAACCCGACAAAAATACCGTACACCGCCGCAACTGCTGCCGCTTCTGTCGGAGTAAATATTCCGCCGTAAATGCCACCGATGATAATGACAGGAGTCATCAGCGCCCAGAAGGATTCCTTGAAGGATGATAAAACATTACGAACGGAAAATTTTTGTGATGAAGTAAGGTTGTGCTTCTTAGCATAAAACCAACTGACAAGGCACATAGCCAGTCCCATCAGCGCCCCCGGCACAAAACCACCGATGAACAAATCACCAATAGATACTCCGGCAACTACCCCATACACTACCAGTGTAATAGATGGCGGAATAACAATACCTACAGTACCCGCAGCAGCAACAATGCCGGTAGCCTTTTCACGTTCGTACCCATTACGCTCCATTTCATCGACCATTGTTGTGCCGATTGCAGCCGTAGTTGCAGCCGATGATCCTGAAATTGCAGCGAAAAACATACCCGAAACAGTTACTACCTGGGCAAGACCACCTGTGAATGATCCAACGAGTGACTGCGAAAACGATACAAGTCTGGAAGTTACCCCGCCTGCGGTCATAAAAGCGCCTGCAAGCATGAAGAACGGCACTGCCATAAATGAAAAAGAATCAATGCCGGAGTACATAACCTGTGTAAGCACAACCTGTGGTGTGTTTGTAAAAAGATACAAGCACATGGACACGGAAAGTGTCAGCGAAAATGCAACCGGAACACCAACAAGTGTAAGTACTAAGAAACCACCAATAAATAAATATTCCATGTTGTGCCCCTAGCTCTCTGCTAATTCAGCAGAATTTTTGCCACGTGCTTCAGCTATAATGCGAAGTGTGTCACGCACGGTATAGAGCAGCATCAACACCGCTGAAATCGGGATAATAGCGTACACATAGCTCATAGAAAGCCCCATCCCCGGTGATGTCTGGAAGGACATGACGGAGGTCATCTTCCACCCCTGCGTAAACAGCAATCCGATAAAAATGTAACTGCAAATGTTGATAAAGAATTGAAGAACAGTCCCTGAAGGTCGTCCTTTAATCTTGCTTACAAGCAGTGTTACTGCCAAGTGTCCGCCCTCCCCCATAATGAGCGCAGAACCTAGGAACACTACCCATACAAATAAAAATCGTGCGAGCTCTTCTGACCATTCATATGTATATCCAAACACATAGCGGGTAACTACTTGCATAAAAATTATGCACAGCATTGCACTCATGCAACCTACCGAAACCCAATATAAAACAGTACGAAGACGTTTAAGCAAAGAATCCATCTTTCCTCCTAAATATATTTATACCCCTGCGACGTATCGTGGTCACAGGGGTACAATGTGTAGAGGACGAGATAACTACTGTAACGCTTCAATAGCGTCTAAGTTATCCTGACCGACTAATGATGCAAATTTTGCATATACTGGCTTTGTTGCTTCTTTAAAAACGCTGCGATCAACTTCGATTACAGATATTTTTCCGGAAGCCTGAATTTTATTCCAGTATGCCTGATCTTTTTCTGCAGAAAACTTACGCTGCCAAGCGATTGCTTCTTTAGCGCTTTCAAGAATGATGTTCTGCTGGTCCTTATCAAGACGGCTCCATGCAGCCATGGAAATCAGTACTGGCTCAGGAGAATATGCGTGAGCAGTTTTAGAAGCATATTTCTGAACTTCAAAGAAACGTTTTGTCCAAATATGAGCACTCGGGTTTTCCTGACCATCAACAATTCCCTGCTGCATTGCAGAGTACAATTCACTGAAAGCCATAGGAGTTGGAGAGGCGCCGAGAGACTTCATCATTTCGATAAAAACCTTATTGTTCATGACACGAACTTTAAGGTCTTTCATTTCTTCCGGAGTGTTAACAGGACGTACGTTGTTGGTAAGGTGACGGATACCGTTTTCCATGTAACCGAGCAGTTTAATACCTTTAGGTTCAAGCTGTTTACCAATTTTCATACCAACACTATCGAGAGATTTGTAGGCGTGGTCGCGGTTGGCAAAAAGGAAAGGAAGGTCAAAAATAGAAATTTGCGGCTGGAACTGACCAAGCACTGCGGTACCGACAAGAGCCATATCGACTGTGCCGAAAACAAGACCTTCAACCAGATCTTTCTGACTACCAAGCTGGGAGGAAGGGAAAACTTCTACTACAATTTCGCCACCGGATTTCTGAGTAACAAGTTCGGCAAACTTAGTTGCACCTTGTCCGTATGGATGAACAGGTTCCGCAATATGTCCTAATTTAAGAACAGTTTTTGCCTGAACAGAAGCAGCACCAAGCATACACACAAGCGCAAAGACCATAACTAAACAGCGTAAAATCTTCATAGTAGTCTCCATGTTTTTTATGGATATCTAGCACGCGGCAAAAATCTAACGCAATATTGTGGTCTGTTGTTGATAGTTTAGTTCATAATGTTCACGAAAATGTCATTTTCTTTTTTCATAAAGAAATCCCTGTGCTTTTTACACCACAGGGATTTTTCATTTCAATATCAGTTTAGTATAAAATGTTTTTTAGATGCTCATCAACCGTTGTAGCACTTCTCCGCCCACAGGCTCGCGCCAAAAGCACCACACATGTCCGGCTCTTCAGCAACACAGATCGTTTCTTTTTTGCCAAAGTTTTCATGCAGCAACTTTCGAATGCATCCATTATTCGCAACACCACCAGAAAAAACCAAAGGAAAAACGAGACCGACCCGTTTCAACATTGTGCTTGTCCGCCGAACAACGGACGCATGCAATGCCAACGCAATATCCTCTGGACGAGCACCTTGCGCCATCAGTGAAGTAGCTTCCGTTTCGGCAAAGACTGTGCACATGCTGTTAATCAGCGGTGGATTACTTCCTTGCAATGCATATGCACCGAATTCTTCAATCCCCACCTGAAAAACATTCGCGGTATACTCTAAAAATTTACCAGTACCCGCAGCACAACGGTCATTCATCTCAAATCGGACAATACCACCCTTGGCATTTAGCGAAATAGCCTTTGTATCCTGCCCGCCAATATCCAAAACGGTGCGTGCTTCTGGAAACAACGCATGGGCGCCCAAAGCATGAGCCTTAATTTCCGTTATTGCATCGACCTGATACGGTAATTCAAGAGTTTTAATTAACTCCCGTCCATATCCTGTTGCGACTAGGCAGTCAGGGGAGTGCCCACTGAGAAGTTTTTTACACTGCTCTAAAGGCGAAAAAGTTGTAGGCAGCTGAGCACGGTGTACTGCTTCACCATCCTTCTGCAACACAAACTCCGTAGACCGCGAGCCGATATCTATTCCGCCGAACATATCTAGTCTAACATCTCAACAAAGGCTTCAACTCGTGTCTTCAGCTGTTCAACATCTTCCATGCTGTAGCCAGTTTCCACACTCAGCATTGGAATGCCTTTCTGGGACAACGCGTCCTGTAGCTTAATTGCTTCATGCGCATACGGCTGACAGAATGACAATGCATAATGAACCACACCATCAGCATGTAATTCTTTAGCCATATTTTCCACATTAACCATGCGTTCGTCATTCGGGGTAAAACATGCACAGTCAATTTTCATGTAGCGATCTACAAGCGCATCAACCATTCCTTCGATGGTGTCGACGGATTCATCAACAAGGTCACGCATATTTCGGGAACCAATGCAAGACTCTTCGCCCACGATAACAGCATTAGAACTTTCCATTACATATGGTAATTTCCAGTTCGGCACTGCCATTGGACAGCCGGAAAGCAATAGGCGTTTTGTGCCTGTAGGAACAACTCCATCGCCTTGTGCAATACGCTCTTCAATCTGGTCACAAAGAGCATTAATGGATTGTGTGAAGCGTTCTGGGTCATCATAAAATGATACCTGATTAATAAGTAAAGCATCACGGCCGGAAATAGGAGCAGGGTCTGCCGCTCTCAATCGTGAAAGCCTCTGAAGAGCTCTGCGTTTTTCATTCACAATGAAAATAGACTTTCGTAAATTTTCCACTGTGATTTCTACGCCGGTCATCTCTTCCAATGCTTCTTTGTAACGGAGCACTTCAGATTTAAAAAGCTGCTTCGCATCCGCTGTTTTTGTCTGCGGAACTTCCATCACATGCATCGGCACAAGCTTTCCGAATGCTTCGTATGCTTTTTTCTTTCCGTCACAAGTTGTTTCACCAACAACAAGGTCACACGATTCAGTATACGGACAAATACGAGCAAGCTTAAATCCGATAAAGGATTTAATAAGTGCACAGGTATTACGCGGTACAATCTTTTCTGCTTCATCTGTACCGGCATCTGCACCGGAACAAAGCCCCACATGAATGGCATTAGCGGCAAGTGTCAGCTCTTCTGGAACAAACACGCAAAAAGTACCAATTACTTTCTTTCCACTCGCTTTTGCATCCTGAATCTCTTTAATCCGTAATCCATGGACTTCTGAAAGAACAAAATCCAGATACTCCATACCCTTCAATCGATTTTCCTGTGAAAGGTATATATCCCCGTAGAATTTCCCCAGAACTTCCAATAAACCATCGTGTGCAGAAATATCTAAATTTAAATTTTCCCACATTTCTTTATGTGCAGAGTCACTCATCATAACCTCCTAAAATTGAAATGATTATGTATACACATACGACATGGGATTAACAAATTGATAAAAACTATTCGTTTACAGAACGTAGATCGAAAAACCTAATACTTCATGCAATTACAACATCTCTACTTCATCATGGTCTCCTTCCCCCTCTTTCCGAACCTTCTTTCTACAGTTCTAGAATAAGGCACACCACGCGCAGGCATAGCCACGTAATCGTACAGATTAATCAAAATAGAAAATCTACAATTCTGATAAAATGAAATGCACTGCTACGGCGCATTGCTCTGTAAAAAGCCCAACCATCTTAAACATCGAAGAAGGCCATGAAAATTACAGTATCAGACTACATATTCTACAGACTAAAGGAACTCCATGTAGACACCGTATTCGGAATCCCTGGGGACTACGTACTTCCTTTTTTCGACAGACTGCTGGATGGAGAACATGGCATAAAGCATGTTGGAACCTGTAATGAACTAAATGCGGCATACTGCGCAGATGGGTATGCAAAACTTCATGGACTTGGTGTGGCTGCAGTCACATTCGGCCCGGGGGCACTAAATGCCACCAACGCTGTTGCTGGTGCATATGCTGATGACACCCCAATACTCTTAATTGCCGGAGCACCGACCGTAGAAGTCATGCGAACGCCTACCCAAAGGCTTCTTCATCACGTTATCGACACAAATTTTTTAGCCAATATTGAGATCTTTACTCCCATCACATGCGCTGCAAAACAAATACTCCAGATAGAAACAGCCACATCAGACATTGACGATGTTATCCGGAAAATTTTCCAAACAAAAAAACCTGCGTATCTGGAACTCCCATACGACATACAACTCTCGCTCGTTGATGCTCCTACACAGCCGCTCGACCTCTTGTTATTTCAGTCATCACAACAAAACTTAGCAGCAGCTGTAGAAAACTCGCTGGAATTAATCCAAAACTCATCATCCCGATCCGTTATCACCGGACATTTGTTACAACGTGAGAATCTAACCAACATTGTGAAAGGCTTTATTGAAGATATCGGCGCAAACGTGGCTACAACGTTCTGTGGTAAGATTCCCGACTTTGAGGGGCACCCAAATTGCGTTGGCATATACATGGGAGCCATGTGCCAAAAATTCACTCGCGAAACAATTGAAGGCTCAGACGTGCTTATTAATCTGGGACGCACAAACAATGAGTTCGATACTGGAATTTTCACAGCAGAGACAGGCTCAGATCAAAACGTCATTCATGCACTGCATGACCACGTAATTGTAAACAATCAACGATTTGATAATGTCTACCTACGAGAATTTGTACCTACTCTAGCAAACGAAAGTAACAAAATTACTCCTGTATCTGTGGTGGTACCTGATAATGCCAGAACGTTTGCATTTCAACGGAGTGACAAATTTACACCTACGGATAACAACTTAACCATCGATAAACTTTTTATTCAGTTTGCCAATTTCTTTAAGCAAGGAGACATCGTTTACGGTGACACCGGTGGTTACATTAACTGCTCACAAAGCGAATTCCCTTCCGGTGTATCACTCTTTGGTTGTGGAAATTGGGGTTCCCTTGGTTCCGGCTTCGGAATGTTTGTTGGCGGAACTCAAGCACCACAGGCACATACAAAACGCTGCATATGCATAACTGGCGATGGTGCTTTCCAAATGACTGCACAAGAACTCTCCACGCTGATTAAAGAAAAGGTTAATGCCATAGTTTTTATTTTGGACAATGCTGGATACGGTGCAGAACGAGCCATTTACCCCGGAAAATATCGTTCATACAATGACATCCAAGTATGGAACTACGAACGACTTAGTGAGGCTTTTGGCGGGCAGGTTGGTGTAACCTGCGAACACTACGTTGTTCGAACAGAACAAGAAATGGACGATGTATTTGCACAACTTGATAGCCCGAAAGGACTCCACCTTGTCCGCATCCATCTTGAACCAAACGATTCAGCTTCATTTAATATTGAATTCAGCAAGGCTTTAAGACATTAACTTTCGAAGAAGTCCCTATGCTTCTACCTAGTAATACAACGCACGGGAAAAATACTCCGCTCCAAAAATTAGCTTATTTCTACACGAACAAAAAACTCGGCAAATTCTCTGAAGATACTTCAGAAAATTTGCCGAGCTTTTTTGCATCATTTATTCGACTGAACGTGTTTTTCTATTACATGTAACAGCCTAATTTCACCCTAATAACCAAAAAACAAAGCCCAACCCATCCGTTAATTGAAAAAAACATTCATTCTACGTAGATGAAGAGTTTTTTGGGAAACGGAGGCTACAATGTGCCACTTATAAATCAAACTGTAACGATTAAAAACTGTAGTCTCACTCATTATACAAAATAAAATTCAGTAATCAGAATACCATTCACCATCACAGCTATATTTAAAAGCTATTCTTACAATAAAAGCTAAGCAAAATCAAAAAATTTGAATTAGATTTAAGCAAAACACCCCTCGTTGCTTTGAATAACAATACAAAAGAAACCGTTTTCACTACATTAATACAGAAGTACAACATATAGCAACATAACAGCACCTTGTTTTTCTTCTATTTTCTATAAACACAAGATGCAATGTATCCGGTTACACATTTATTGTGAAAAAAGGAATGTTACAGCAATGTGACAAAGTGTTGACAAAAGCGTTGCAACATCGTTTTTTTTTTTAGTAGCTCCTCTTCTGCATTAACAGAAAAGTTAAATGCACACTTTAGTTGCCAACTATTGTTAATTAATTGCTGCTCTATAACTTTAACCAAGTGGAGAGAGAGGATGATTGGTATCTTCAAGCCGGCACCGCACACTGAACGAGTGCCTGAAGAGCGAATCGATGAAGAATACAAAAGAAACAAAATGAAAGTTTTTCTTGGTATTTTCATTGGTTACGCTGCGTACTACCTTGTGCGCAAAAACTTTGCCCTTGCAATTCCAGATATTCTTAAGGAATACCCGCAGTATTCTAAAGCGATGCTCGGTACTGCAATGACAGGTCTGTCTATTGCTTACGGTGTATCTAAATTCATCATGGGTTCTATTTCTGACAGAAGTAACCCCAAATACTTCCTCCCATGTGGCCTGCTCCTTTCCTGTGCCATTCTCGCCTTTACCGGCCTGAACAAATGGGTATTTGAAAGTGTAACATTGCTTATAGTACTTATGACTCTGAACGGCTGGGTTCAGGGCATGGGCTGGCCTCCTTGCGGCAAAACAATGGTTCACTGGTACTCCACCAAAGAGCGCGGCATGACCGTTGCTGTTTGGAATGTTGCTCACAACATCGGTGGCGCTCTTGTTGCCAACCTCGCCTTCCTCGGTGTTATGATGTTCAACGACTGGGGCGCAAAATTTTACTTCAACGCATTCATCGCAGCAGGTCTTGCATTCGTTGTATTCCTTCTTCTGCGTGACACTCCACAGTCTTGTGGTCTTCCTAGTGTTGAAGAATACCGTGACGACTACCCTGAAGGTTACGATGCTAAGAAACATGAAGAAACTTTTACTTTTAAAGAAATTTTCTTCGAACATATTCTTACCAACAAATACCTCTGGGCAATCGCTATTGCTAACGCGTTCTGCTACTTCGTGCGTTACGGCGTAGTTGATTGGATTCCTACATACCTTCAAGAAGTTAAAGGGTACTCCTTTAAAGAATCTTCCATTGCATGGTCACTCTTCGAATACGCAGCTATTCCTGGTACCCTCGTGTGTGGTTGGATGTCCGACAAAGTCTTCAAAGGCAAACGTGCTCCTGCAACAATGCTCTTCATGTCACTGACTTTGGTTTTTGTTGTTGTATACTGGTTCAACCTCAGCGGTCCTAAATGGATCGATTATGTTGCACTCGTTGCTATCGGCTTCCTCGTATACGGCCCGATCATGATCATCGGCCTTCACGCTCTCGACCTCGTTCCTAAGAAAGCTGCTGGTACAGCTGCTGGCTTTACCGGCTTCTTCGGCTACGTATTCGGTTCTGCAATCGCAGGCTCCGGTGTAGGTTGGATTGCTGACAACTTCGAATGGCGCGGTGTATTCATCACCATGGTAGCATGTTGTGTGCTTACCATTATCTTCAGCGCATTCACTCTTGGTCACAAAGCTGAGTCTAACGGCGCAGAAAAATAGTTTGTGGCAGAAAAGCCCTTCTCTGTAATTGCTGACAGACAAGGCACAGTAGAAAACAAAAAGCCCCGTTTCATAATGAAACGGGGCTTTTTTATTCGTTCTGCAATCGAGAACAGCTGCGTGCTAAATAACTACTCAGCATGCTTAAGCAAAACTTCATCTCGACCATCAATCTCTTCAATCAATACATCGACCTGTTCAGCACGTGCAGTTGCAATCTGCTTGCCCACATAATTAGCTTGAATAGGTAACTCACGATGTCCACGATCTACAAGTACCATCAATTCGATACGGCTTGGACGACCGTAATCCAGTACTGCTTCCAGCGCTGCTCTAATGGTTCGGCCTGTAAACAACACATCGTCTACTAACAGCAGAGTCTTACCATCGACGCCCGCAGGAATATCAGTTTTGTTGATCATTGGCTGAACATCCAACGTCGTCCAATCATCACGATATAAGTTAATATCCAGCGAACCGAACTTCACGGTTTTACCCAGCTGCTCTTTTAGAACAGTACGAAGCCGTGCTGCAATATCAACGCCCCTTCTCTGGATACCGACCAGAACAAGGTCTTCGCACTCGCCGTGATTTTCTATTACCTGAAACGCAAGGCGATCGATTGTGCGCCGCACTTCGTCTTCAGTCATAACAGTTTTAACGTTTCCCATATTTATGTCCTTTGCTCTGCTTTTTTCCACGAGGAACTAATACCGTGCATAATATCTTTTTTCTTTCATAAAAGAAACATCATCTACGTGCATTCTGTGACCTATGTCATGGGAGTTTTATCGTTTTTTTATTATCAATGGCTACCGGTTGACTTTAAGTGCCACGAACTTACTTATTGAATCCTAAGCAGTTGACAACCGGAACGGTACCCTTTTGAAGTAGTACATTCGTAGCGGTTACTAAAAGCCTTGTCTGTGGTACTATGAGATACTGTAAATCGACTCAGCACCCCACCCTTTTGGGAAGGCTTCGAAAACACAGCAAGGTATGCTTAAACACCCGTAGAGAGCCAGACTTAACACATCTGAAACTCTGATACGCGGGCTCCATTTCTATTGACAAAGCTAATAACTGTCTTTACTTGATATGAACAACCTAGTGGAGGAAATTCAATGTTTACATTGACTGAAAACGCCCATAAAGAACTTGCGGCGTACTTTGCAGATAAGGACAAATCTCCTATCCGCATCTATCTGGCTCCGGGCGGCTGAAGCGGCCCAAAATTGGCATTGGCTCTGGATGAGCCAAACGAAGAAGATTCCGTATTTGAAGAGAAAGATTTCACTTTCTGCATCAATAAAGACCTCATTGAAAAGTCTGGTAAAATTACCATCGACCTTTCTTACATGGGCTTTGTTGTAGAGTCTGAGAACCCTCTTGGCGGCGGCAGCTCTTGCGGCAGTTGCTCCAGTGGTTCTTGTGGCTAGACGAGCTTAGCTTATTAAAGGCGACTTCATTTTTGAAGCCGCCTTTTTTTGTGCCTTATCTATAAAGAGAACTGATAGTAACAAGGAAAAGTTGCGAGACCTATCTATCTGTTACACATCTATTTGACTTTTTTTCCCCCTGACAGGTATGTTTCTCTATATAAAACTCGGAGGAACACACACTATGTTCACAGTAACTAAAGACGCTCGAAAATCACTTGATGCACATTTTGAAGATAGAGAACTTGCATCCATACGTATATACCTTGCTCCCGGCGGTTGCAGCGGCCCAAACCTTGCGTTAGCAATGGATGAGCCTAACGACGACGACACAGTTCTTCCTGCTGATCCATACACTTTTTGTATCAACAAGGAACTGCTCGACAAAACAGGTGCTCTTACTGTAGACATCCGCTACGAGGGCTTTGTAATTGAGTCCGCAAATCCACTTGGTGGTGGCGGAGGCTGCAGCGGTTGTGGCGGCGGTTGCAGCAGCTAGTCTGATAGGTAAAAATAACCAAAGCGGCTTCGTAAGAAGCCGCTTTTTTTTATACGTATAGGAGATCTACCATGACATTCAAAGAGTCTGTATTGTACGCAATCAAAATTGCACACAAAGAAAAGAAAGAATTTGTGGTAGGCAAAGAAGACGGACGATGGGAAGTGCGCGAGCTTGCAGACCCTAGCTCTGATCAAATGTCACCAAGCATTATCGTTACGGGTAAAGGTATCAAATACCCGGATGATGAATATCTATATGCCCAGCTCATTGAAGAAGGTGCATAAACGAGACGCCATTAAACAGATTTCCCGCATAAACCAAATGGAAAAGACTGGTAAACACCATACAGTAATTTACCAGTCTTTTTTATTACCAAAAGCTCTGCGACTACTTTATAGACTCAAAAACAGCAATTTGCTTGGTTACCCCAAGAACTGTCTGGGCTTCAACAAATGTAAGGAACTTATAATGCCCCTGCAGCTTGGTTCCTTCCATATAGACACCATTTCTTTCACGTTTAACAGCAATTTGTTTTACCTTAAAATTGTTGTCGACATAGGAATAAAATACAACTTCAGAGTTAAGGCTTTGTACTTCATACTTATCGTCGTAG
The DNA here is from genome assembly GCF_009914765.1 of Halodesulfovibrio sp. MK-HDV. Taxonomy (NCBI): domain Bacteria; kingdom Pseudomonadati; phylum Thermodesulfobacteriota; class Desulfovibrionia; order Desulfovibrionales; family Desulfovibrionaceae; genus Halodesulfovibrio; species Halodesulfovibrio sp. MK-HDV. The sequence continues at coordinate 72,283 of NZ_WYDS01000009.1, forward strand.
GTAGGCTCAATTGCATAAGTTCTAGCTTGGTCAACCGATATGGAACGGCGTGCAATATTGCTAAGTAGGTTTTCAATTCCTAAAAAGTACTCAGATAGTCCTTTAGATACAGCATAATCATGCATTGCTTTAGCGCGTTGCTCTCTTAATGCGTTAGCTTCTCGCTCTTTTTGGGCTTTAGCTTCAGCTCTTTCTTTCGCTCTTTCTTTCGCCTTTTTTTCCTTTATTTCAGCATATTTTCTTTCATACTCTTTATACGGTGCTAAAAAGTTCCTATCACAAATTTTAAGCTCTTTTTCAAAAAGATCATTCACTTTTTTATCAGTCTCAACTGAGGAATTGAAATAAAGCGTTACGTCGTACTTAATTTTGGATATTTTTTCGTAATACGCTTCTGTGTACGAAATATCTTCTATCGACTCGGCACCTCTTAAGCAAAATTTTAGAGAATTTTTCATGGCGCCTACTGCCATTGCATCATATGTGACCTTGTTAAACTGCTCCTCATTTTGAGCAATAATTTTTTTTGCACGAGCTATGTGTTCAGCAAATGACTTTCCATAGATATCTAGGGTTGAGGATTCGTAATCAGGAACAGTTTTAGCAAGCTTAGCGCATCTAGCTTTAAGATCCTTAACAGAGCCGTAAAAATCGTCTTGAGAGCGCTGATCTGGCTTATAAGAATAGACTCTGAAGCCCTCAATCAGCATTGCAATTCTTTCCATCTGGCCACGGGATCGGTTTTTGTTAAACAGCTCTTCGTTTTGAGCAATAATTTTTTTTTGCGAGAGCTATATGTTCAGCGAATGGCTTTCCCATAATCTTTACGGTTGAGGATTCGTAATCAGGAACAGTTTTAGCAAGCTCAGCGCACCTAGCTTCATGTGCTTCAGCAGAAGCTTGAAAACTGTTTTGCGAACTTTGATTTGGACTATCATACACTCTGAAGCCCTCAATCATTATTGCAATTCTTCTCATCTGCTTAAGAGATTGTTCGTCTACAGTCGAACTTGGCTGTCTTTCTCTTGATGAACTTTTTTCTACAGACTGCGTTGATTGCCTTTCGACTTACTTTTTTTCTTTCTACAGGCTTTGGCTGCCTTTTGACTGCTGGCTTTTTTTCTACAGGCTGAATTTTCTTTTCTGCAACTGCAGGCTTTGAGTGTCCCTTGTCTTGTTGAAGAACTTTAGAAGTATCACTTATAGCTGTTGTAACTTCTTGAACGCCACTGGCTATATCTGACAGTGAATCAAGTCCAAATCCGTAGCATGGGGAGCACGTCAAGAGAAATACAAGGAGAGTGAAGATCGGTCGATTCATTGTCCAATTCCTTATTGCTTAGAATGATAAGATAAATTTTCTACTTGAAGTTCTATGACTACCAAATATTACTTGTCAAATAGTTACATCGAAAATGTATAATTTTGTTAACATTTGCGTGCATATCTTTCAAAACGACAAAAATGTATAGCCTTACTTCCAATATGTTGCCGTTGTATTTCTACTGTAACTGGCAATAAAGAATCAAATGCATTCAAATGATGTGCTGATAAAAAATATCGATTTCTGACACAAAAAAAAGGGTAGATCAACGATCTACCCTCCTTCTCATTTATCTAATCAGAATAGCGTTCTTAGAACGCCCCGCCCTGACCCCTCAGAAATGCTCTACGAGCTCCAACCAGTCAGAACAGTCACACACGCCACATTGAATTTTTGCAAGATCTGCTTCGCCGTCCGGATGTATTCCGGCAATTGCATCACGTAGAGCAACAGTACGGTAATCACGAGCTGTTGCTTCATAAATTGTGGTGCGAACACAGTTTGCAAACCAAGTTCCGGCAATCACCGCAGTAGTAACGCCTCGTTCTCGCAACATCACATCAAGTTGGGTTTCATAAAAACAACCCCAACGTGGTTTATATAAAATTTGTTCATTTTTTGAGATAAACTGCGGTTCACCAGTCAGAAGAAATTCGCCGTCTGCAACGACACCTTCAGGAATTATCTCAGCCACCGGCTGCATTCCTTCTGTTCCAGATAGAACCAGCTGCAAGCCATTTTCTATTGCTTCACGTCGACTCACATCTACTTTTATTGCATTATCTTTAGCAGAGTAGACTCGAACCACATGAATAATAGGTAGATCGTGCTCACGATAAAATTGCACCATCCTGCCCGTCATAGTTGCAGCACGCGCTGCTCCCACACCTTCCGCTGATGCTCCAGGGAGGACAAAGTCATTTTGTAAATCAATAGTAACAAGCGCGCTACGCTTTGGCTCTGGGCGAGTATATTTTGAAAAATGACTGAACATTATGGCAACATCCTTACATAAGCTTTAATTCAAATAAATATGAAATGTATTCCAAAACAACTTCGGAAAAGATAATTTTTCCAGTTTGTTCAGTCAAGAAAAGTGACACTTAATCAATACAATACGAATCTTTTGTAAGATGACCCAAAAGCAAGGAAATTAACCTCGCTGAGAAGATCGTAAACCTCATCGTTAGCAGATATGCGGTTACCAGAGATCCGTTTAACAGATGGCATAAAAAAAGCCGCACTAGGTGCGGCTTTTTTTTATTATAAGACTGCTTATTTCTGAAGCCAAGGCATCATGCCACGCAGGCGTCCGCCAACTTCTTCGATCTGATGAGCAGCTTCGATACGACGAGTAGCAGAGAAGAATGGGTAGTTTGCCTGAGACTCAAGAATGAAGTCACGTGCAAAACGACCCTGTTGGATATCTTCCAGAACTCGTTTCATTTCTTTTTTGGTTTCCTCGGTGATAATGCGAGGGCCTGTTACATAATCACCATACTCTGCAGTATCAGAGATGGAGTTGCGCATGTTGGCAAGACCACCTTCATACAACAGGTCTACGATCAGTTTTGTCTCGTGCAGACACTCAAAGTAAGCGATTTCTGGCTGGTAGCCAGCTTCACAAAGAGTTTCAAAACCAGCTTTAATAAGTGCGGAAATACCGCCACAAAGAACAGCTTGTTCACCAAAGAGGTCAGTTTCTGTCTCTTCAGCAAAAGTTGTTTCGATAATGCCGGAACGTGCGCCGCCAATGCCTTCAGCGTAAGCTAAAGCCTTCTCTTGTGCTTTGCCTGATGCGTCTTGGTGGACAGCAAACAAACAAGGAACGCCACCACCCTCGGTGTAGGTACGGCGTACGAGATGGCCTGGGCCTTTAGGGGCAACCATGAAAACATCAACGTCTTTCGGGGCTACGATCTGAGCAAAATGAATATTAAAACCATGTGCAAAGACAAGTGAGTTACCAGCTTTGAGGTTCGGCTTAATGTCGTTCTCAAAGACAGTAGACTGGTACTGATCCGGGAGTAGAATCATGATGATATCTGCCTGTGCAGATGCATCTGCAGCAGACATCGGCTCAAAGCCGTCAGATTTTGCTAAGTCATAGTTTGCTCCGCCAGGGCGCTGCCCGACAACAACATTAATACCAGACTCGCGAAGGTTCTGAGCATGTGCATGCCCCTGGCTACCGTAGCCAATGATTGCTACAGTCTGATCTTTCAGGAGTTCCAAGTTGGTGTCCTGTTCGTAATAAACCTTCATCTCCACTCCCTGCCGTGCTTTACACGGAACATACGTTTAGGTTGTAGTTATATATAAAAACCCCCGCCTGAGGAAAATCACAAGCGGGGGCATGCCAAGCGAATGATTCTTATTTCTCAGGTTGCATGGAGCGTCGTAGTGCGACGGTACCAGTGCGTGCGATTTCTTTAATGCCAAAACGGTCTAGTAGGGCAATGACAGCCTCTACTTTACCATGATCGCCAATGACTTCCAGCGTTAGTTCATCTAGGCTGACATCAACGACTTTGCATCTAAAAATATCTACAATACGTAGAATTTCTGCGCGGCTAGATTCGGTTGCATTGAGTTTTATCAACGCCATCTCGCGCTCTACAGTTGTGCTGTCCTGCATATCAGTCACTTTAATGACTGTAACAAGCTTGCGCAATTGCTTAACAATTTGCTCAATAATCTGCTGATCACCGCGTGTTACAACGGTCATCAAAGAGACACCCTCTTCAAGCACTGGTGCTACGTTCAGAGAATCGAGGTTAAAACCGCGACCGCTGAACAAGCCGGAAATACGGGATAAAACGCCCGGTTCGTTTTCTACAAGTACGGATAATACATGTCTCATAACGTTATCCCCTACACCAGCAACATTTCTTCAAGAGAGGCTCCAGCAGGAACCATTGGGTACACATTCTCTTCTGCCTCTACACGCACATCCACAATACATGGAAGTGGTGATTCAAAAGCAGCCTTCAGCGTTTCTTTCAGTTTAGCAGGGTCAGTTACTCTGTACCCTTCCGCACCGTACGCTTCAGCAAGCTTAACAAAATCAGGTTGTGCATCCATGCATGTTGAACAGTAGTTTCTATCATAGAACAGTTCCTGCCATTGGCGAACCATTCCGAGGAAACAGTTATTCAACACAACAATTTTTACTGGCAATTTATGGCTTACAGCAGTCATAAGCTCCTGACTATTCATTTGAATAGACCCGTCGCCAGCAATATCAATTACCAGTTTATCAGGGAAGGCCATCTGTGCACCAATGGCAGCAGGAAAACCATACCCCATTGTGCCAAGACCGCCTGATGTCAGCAAAGTTCTCGGCTGACGGAACTGATAGAACTGTGCTGTCCACATCTGGTTCTGACCAACTTCAGTACTGATGATGGCATCACCTTTGGTCAGCTCAAAAATTGTTTCGACAACATGCTGCGGCTTCAAAGAGTCCTCTTTGTGGTACCGCACTGGGTGCGTACCAGCCCACTCTTTGATCTGCTCATTCCAATCATGGTATTGAGCCGCCCAGTCAACATCGGCGAATTCTGTCTGCTGCACCTTAACAAGACCCTGCAAAGCAAGTTTGCAGTCCCCTACTATCGGCACTTCAACTTCAACATTTTTCCGAATTGAAGTCGGATCAATATCAATATGAATAATCTTTGCCGCTGCCGCGAACGAAGAAAGTTTACCTGTAACCCTGTCATCAAAGCGTGCTCCCACAGCTAAGATAACATCTGCATTACTCACAGCCTTGTTTGCTGGGTACGTGCCGTGCATGCCGACCATACCAAGCCATAACGGATCATCTCCCGGAAACGCGCCTAAGCCCATAAGGGTACCTGTTACCGGTACCTGCATAGAACGAGCAAGTGTTCCCAATTCTTCAGCAGAATTAGAGGAAATAACGCCGCCACCAGCAAAAATTAACGGACGTTTTGCTTCGCTTAAAAGCTCAATTGCCCGTCGAACCTGGTTATTGTTCGGCTTATACGTTGGGTTGTAACTACGCATCTTAATACGTTCCGGATAATGGAACGCGTGCATCTGGCTCTGAACATCCTTTGGAATGTCAACGAGAACTGGCCCCGGTCTGCCGGAACGAGCCACGTGAAATGCTTCCTTGATAGTTGCTGCAAGTTGAGACACGTCTTGCACCAAGTAGTTATGCTTGGTGCAAGGACGTGTTATTCCTACAATATCAACCTCTTGGAAAGCATCGTTTCCAATAAGAGGAGTTGGAACCTGACCTGTTAGAACCACTAACGGAATAGAGTCAGCATACGCAGTTGCAATACCGGTAACAGTGTTTGTTGCTCCCGGTCCTGATGTTACAAGGCATACACCGACTTTGCCGGTAGCTCTTGCAAATCCATCAGCTGCGTGTACTGCACCCTGTTCATGGCGAACCAGCACGTGTTTCAAATCGTGATGATTGGACAGTTCGTGATAAATATCAAGAACCGCACCGCCCGGATACCCGAAGAGAACGTCTACATTCTCTTTTTTTAAACTTTCTAACAGGATTCTGGCCCCAGAATACTCCATTTACATCTCCAATTCCCTGTATCGATCAAGCATTATTTGAATCTTAGTTTTACCGTCTAATTTCTGTTTCTTAAGCTCACGCAAAGAAACTTTTTCTTGTGAGGTTAAAATTGATTTGCTCTCAAGTTGATCTAACTGCTTTTCAAATAAGACGTGCTCATCCCAAAGCGCCTTGAGGGTATCATCATGGGGCAAGTGTTTCTCGAGTAATTCTACGTCACGTACTTCCATGATTGCTTCTCCTTTTTTGGAGGTTATCGGTAGCTTTCTTGGTTAAAAACTACCCATAGGGATCGAATACCGTCACATCACGCGTAACGGGATTCATTTATATTGTCAGAGTGTAAGGACACTCGTAACAGCATTCTCCAAGCGTTACTTTTGAGCTTTTTTTTGTGCTTAATCGATTTTGTAGGTTAATTTTTCTACTTTTTCCAACTCTCCTGCTGCGAATATTCGTCAGGTTTTTACATCCTGCTGCCTTCATGGTGATAAAGCAGCCTCTTTTTTCGTCTCCAACCACGTCGCTGTCAGGCGCGTGGTTGGCTCTGACAGAGACTGCCAGGCTAGTGAATAGCTCCGGCAAGTTGGTACATGGAACGGATAACAAAAATCTGTACAAACTGAATTGCAAGCAACAATACAACGGGAGATAGATCTAGCCCGTTGAAATAGGTAAACGGCAACCACTTACGAATGCGGTAAAATGCCGGTTCTGTAAGATTATGTAACATACGCACTATTGGGTTGTACGGATCAGGATTGACCCATGATAGAAGTGCAGAAATGATAACGACCCAAAAATATATACTTAAGACTGCATTTAAAACTTCAGCAATCCCTACTATAAAATTCATAGCAACAATCTCCATTAAGCCTCCGGTTACACGTCCGAGATAAAGTACCTCGGGGAGTTCCACTAAGTTCTACTTAACCATTATGACGGATTACTTATCAAGTAAAAAATTACGAAATTGGCAATTTTTTTTATTTTTTTGTAACAAGTCTATAATTTAGGCTGGTTACACCACTCGATAAGCGTTTCTTTAACTCTGTCAAAATCATCGATATGAATACCACGTAACTTAGCGTTTTTATACGCCCAAAATGGAATTCCGGCTCTTTTTGCCGCTTCTTCATCGACGATACTGTCACCAATGAATACAACCCTGTCAGAAGTTTCGTGCCACACTTTCATAATTTCAAGTGCGCCCTCAGGGTGTGGCTTGCTCTCCACCTTAGCAGCAGTCATCACAGGATGAAAGAACTCATTCATATCATGCTGTTCTAGTACCATTTCCATGGTGTTAGAACGGTTTGTAAATACCGCAAGCTTAATACCAAGCTCTACAGCCGTCTCTAAAAGCTCATATAAGCCGAGTTCCGGCGTCATAAGCGGTAGGACAGTCTTGATGTAGTTAACCTGCTTTTGTGCCTCAGGAATCAGATGATGCTTCTCTTTCGGCACTATGGCTTCATAAAATCCCATCACTGAGGAATAATGCGCCACATCTTCCTGTTCGGCGGTCAACGGAGGCATATCTAAAACATCAAGTACCTGATTATAGTATCCAATATTACAAGCACGTGTGTCAAACATCACTCCGTCACAATCAAAGATGAGACCACCAAGCCCGTTCGGAAACATGTCGTCTAATAATTCTGGCGTAAAATTCATTCTCGTCACGTCCGCTCTTCGCGCATCTTATGGCTGACAGCAAAAATTCGAAATCTGCAAGCTAACCTGTGCACCCTGCTACCGTTTGGCAACAAAATAATGCTATGGTTATAGAGAAAATTACGGCTCGAAAAAACACTAGATCAAAATATACTTAGAAGTATGTGAGAATCTGACATCATTAGATAAATACCATATTTCAACAGCCAATATATCAAGTTTTTTCGATGCTAGCCCTTTAAAGATAAAGATCACAGGCAAATTCTTTTTTGCTATTAGTCCGTTACGCTACTGTAAAAATTTCTAATGTGCGATTCAGATTGTCTCTGCCTTTCGGCGCACGTGTGTGTCCCAATAATGCATATGCCTTTACAGAGTACAACTTCCAACCGTTTTCTTGGGAAAGTGAAAACCCGTACTCTTCAACAGCTACAGAATCTGGAGTGATATCCTTACCAACTTCGGTAAGTACATCCACAAGTTCTTTCTTTACCGCAATAAACCGAGCGTGCTCCGGTGCAAACTCAACGATTGCACTTGCCACAGCACGCCACGGCACCCCTAAATCTTCTTCCACATCACCCGACAAGGCTGCCTTGGGATCAATCCCCGGGAGTTCTTCCAGATCATCCTCATCAGTGATACCAAGAATCGCATCCATGTTGGCGCTGGATGCTGTAAATTTGTCTTTTAGCGCTGCAAGCTCAGCCACACGACTTTCCATGTCCCATGCTAGCAGTAGTGTTTTTTGTGCTGCAATACGCACTTGTAATGCCATGTCCACAACAGGCTCATCTTTCTTTGCCGGTGCGAAAACACCTGTCGCTACAAAAGCATCAAGGTCTGCAAATTCGTCTGCTAGTGGTTTGGGAGTTTCTTTCTTTGTAGACTTCTCCGCGAGCACCACACCGGACATATCGCGGGCACTTCGAAATGAGAACCCGTACTGAAGCAACTCATGCAACTGGCCGCGTGCATCCGCCGGACTCATCGGAAGTTCCGGAGATACAAAGAAGGAGGCACCGGTAGCTTCGCGTAGCCCAGGCGAGCAAAACAGCACTCCCTCAGGTAACGCAGTCGCCACGTGCTGTGGCTGAACTGCCGGAATAACAAGAGTAACTTTTTTCGATTCAGATGCGCTCATTAAGTCACCTAATTATCGTGAACAGCCAGAGACTGCTCCAGAGGTTTGAGAATGTTTGTACCGGCGGCAAACGCCGGTACAAACAGGTAAAGTCAATACACAAATCAGGTTCAATTCATAACAACAGTCTGTAAGATTGCTATCATTCGCACATTGTTTACACGCGTCTGAACAATATTCAGAACAGAGTGTTCCCGCCGGAGGCAGCTCGGCCTCGTGGACATCCCACAAAGTTGCAGCCTGATCATCATCCAGAGAAAACCGATCCGCCCGGTCAACGAATTCATCGTATGCCTGCAGAAAACGAGTAATCTCAGAACACGTCCACTCAATGTGATCTCCGGGATTCACATGCTCTTCATACAGGCAATGCCCCTGTTGATAAAAAGCACAGTTTATTCCGGGTAATTTTTGAACCTGAGCGACCATAAGCTATCCTTTAACGAGATCGTACGGCCATAATTCCATGCCGCCATCAAGTACATAAAGGCTTTTTGCGCCGAGACCATAAAGGTAACAGGCTATGGAATACGGAATATCAGAGTTATGGCTTACAATCACCAATGGGGTAAAGCGCGGAACTTCGTCCTGCAAACGCTTTTTAAGCTGAGTGAACGGTATGTTGTAAGCATCTTCAATATGTCCGTTACGCCATGCAATCTGGTCACGCAGATCAAGAACGAAGAACTTAGCCCCCGCCTCACGTGAAGCAATCAATTCGGCAGGAGAAATGCCAAAAATACGCTCTTCAAGCTTGTTAGAAAGCATTGAAGCAGCCTTATTCAACATCATACCGCCAGCGGCCATATCAACGCAGGAAAGCGCCTGTACGGTCATATTGCTGGCAAGTGCTACAGCTGTGCCCGCGGCTACACCATCTATCCAACCGGCATCAAGTGCGCCGCAAACCTGTGCACCAAGCACGACACCGGTCGCCTTGTCACAGACCATCTTAACAACAGCTTTAGCAGCAATACCTGCAAGAACTGGAGCTGCGTCAAACATAACGAACTCCGGATCGTAACCGGCAACAGTTGCTTCATTCTGAGTAAGACCAGTACGGAAAACAACGCAGTCTGCTGCCTGATAGCGGGAAGTAGCACAACTACCAGTCCATGTTACAGGCTGTTCCAGTGCAATAGCACTCAGCACACGCCCCTGAGCGATAAGGGAATCCACAGAGCTCGCTTCGAAAGGAGCATTTGACTTCCCAGCCACTTCAGTACGTTTAACAGCAACAGCTGAACCGAAAAGATGTACCCCATCAAGTCCGCATGAAAAATCTTCATTAACAGAGATGAAACCGGAAGGATCAAGGTCAATGCCCTGCTCTGCAATAATTGGATGCACAGCACGAGGAGTATCGGCCCAGAAGAAAACATCGCCTTCAACAACTTCAGAACCGCAGGCTAATGCACGAACATCACCTTCTGCGTTTAATTCCGGAGTCACTGCCGTCTCTGTCATAGGGACAACACGAACTTTGCCCTCTGCACCAGCTTCAACTTTGTTGCTCACCACATGCCAGAATTCCGGATCGAACTCTGCACATTCGGAGCGAGCCCACGTTACAGATACGCCAGCAGCAACAAGCGGATCAATAAGGGACATTGCATGAGCGCCGCCGTAGACTACAGCAGTCTTCGGCTTGTAGCTTTCCAGCCATTCATCCACGAGACCTGCTTGTTCAAGTGGCCAAGGAATAACATTCTGTGCTCCACGAATAGCACGAGGCAATCTTGGTGCCGCATCAATTTCCATAATCAGCGTAGTGTAGCGGATTGGAATACTGCCCTGCGGGGAAGAAGCGTGAACGGTTTTGTTTTCAAAATCTAATTCCATGGAAGCCATCGGAAGCACGCTAAGCTGTTTAGCATCAAGCAAAACAGATGAAACGTGTACCATAGGGTTGCATTTTCCAAATACACCCTCTTTGGAACCTTCTTCAACTTCAATAGGAACAAGTAGGTTTACCTCAGCAGACGGAGCCTGCCTTTTAATGCGCGCAGCGGTCTTTGCACCTGCAAGACCAGAACTTATAATAACAATACGTTCCATTTTAACACTTCCTCTTTTCTTAAAAACTTAACAAACGGAGTACTGCCGTTTTTCCGTTTGTTATTCGACATATTACGGGAAACAGCACGAGAACAACCCCTTGACCTTGCTGGCCCCCGTGTGTATAGCGGCTTCATATCCTATGGAGGGAACTATGTTCGGTATCGGTATTCCAGAATTATTAGTTATTCTTGTCCTCGTCCTACTCGTCTTCGGAGCGAATAAGCTTCCTGAGATCGGTGGCGGACTTGGCCGTGCCATTAAAAATTTCAAAAAGGCGACTAATGAGCCTGATGAAATCGATGTCACTCCATCTTCCGAAAAGAAGAAAGACGAAGACTAGCAAGCTGTTTTTAAGCTTACAAAAAATCCCGAAGTACTCAGTACTTCGGGATTTTTGTATTTAAAAGAGCCTACTCGGCAGCTGGCTGAAACTCGTATGTCAACCCGCGTCCATTTACGTACTCAGATAATTTTGAAAGAACCAGATCAATATTTTTGGATTCCACGACCCAGCGTGCTGACACCGAGTCTGACTGAACCACCACCGCCTCTAATCGTGCGCCAGCAGCAGAGCCTACCCAGCCTCTCAGCACCCTGTCGAAGGCTTCGACTCCGTCAGGGAATAACCAGCCACGAACTTGAAGAACACCGCGTTGGGCATTCCCCACAGGTTGCGGGTTTGAGCTTTGTGAAAAATATTGTCCCCACACACTGTACCATGCTGCATCCAAATCTTTGGATTCAGCAGATATAGGGGCACCTGCTCCCTGTAAAGACAGCTCCCACTTATTTCCAACGGTATTCATTACTAGAATAAGCGAGGAATTGTAGTCTGGACGCAAACCATACAACTGGTGAAGACGTCCTAACTGTTCCCATGTCTCACTCTGTACACCGGAGTACTGTGGGTTATACACAACAGGGGTAGTCTTGGTGTTAAAGAAACCAAGACGCTTTATCACAGATGTTAATGAAGAACGGTTTACAGAAACTTCCACGGACATTTCCTGCCCATATCCATCTGCCATATGCGTGGACCCCAACTCACGATAGCTTAAAACATATGTTTTTGCTTTCGGAGCCAGAAACTTACGCAGCTCTTCTTTTCGGACATCCGTAATGGGATAGCCTATAATTTCAAGCGATTCGTCAAACACAGCATTTACAAAGACTCTCTGTAACGCAACAGAACGAGACCGAACTGTATACGCGCCTTCCTCAGCACCATCAGGAACTGATTCATACCAGACAGACTGCGCAACACGAGCCTGAACAAGCGAACTAAACATAAGCACAGTCGCTAACGCTATACCAACAAGAACTAATTTTTGTTTTATCATATTGAATCTACTGTATGCCTTACAATTTCAGTTGTCCAAATGTACTGTATCGTGCTGTAAAACACCAGAGTTATATATACAGAAAAAGGCCGGACACCTAAAAGGAGTCCGGCCTTTATTGCAATAGCTAAAAAGCTAACATTGCTTATGCAAAAACTATATTAACCTGTTCTGCTTCCAGATCATCGCGCTTTTCAATGCTGCCGATAACCCAGGCATCCTGATTCATTGCTTCAAGACGGGACATAACTTCATCCTTCTCTTGAGCACTGACAATAATCGCATATCCGATACCACAGTTAAATATCTGCAGCATTTCCGGCCAGCTCAATTCGCCCTGTTCTTTCAACCAGTTAAACACTGGAAGAATATCCCAAGAACCAAAAGAGATAGATGCACGTACGGACTTTGGAAGCACACGTGGAATGTTATCGTAGAAACCACCGCCGGTCACATGTACCATACCCTTGAGATTGAAGTCCCTCATGAGCACGCCTACAGCTTCTGTATAAATTGCGGTTGGTTTAAGCAAAACTTCAGAAACGGGCTCTTCTGTACCCGGCATCATATCGTCGCCGGAAAGTCCACTTTCTTCAAAAATTTTACGTACGAGAGTGTATCCATTAGAATGGACACCGGTAGAGCCAATACCAATAATCGCATCACCGACACGAATATTGGATCCGTCTACAATGTTAGCATTGTCTACAATACCAACACAGAATCCAGCAAGGTCGTACTCGCCTTCTTCATACATATCCGCCATTTCTGCGGTCTCACCGCCAAGCAGTGCCATTTTAGACTTACGACAACCAGCCGCAACGCCCGCTACTACCTGCTCGGCTTTATCCACATCGAGTTTACCTGTGGCGAAATAATCAAGGAAAAAGAGTGGCTTTGCACCCTGAACCAGAATATCATTAACGCTCATGGCAACAAGGTCGATACCTACAGTATCATGCTTGTCGAACATGAAGGCTAACTTGAGCTTAGTTCCAACACCATCGGTTCCGGACACGAGTACTGGTTCTTCCATACCCGACAGATCCGGTTTGAATAAGCCACCGAAGCCGCCAATATCCGAAAGCACACCTTTCGTATGGGTATCAGCTACAACGTGTTTAATTCTATCAACAAGGGCGTTTCCTGCATTAATATCAACACCTGCTTCGGTATACGCTCTTGAACGATCTTCAGACATTATCTGCTCCTTGATACTAGTATGATAACAAGATCCTTCGGGAAGCCCGTACATAGGTCTTTACGAAATAAAGAGCAAGGGAGAAACTCATGCACCGTACCCCCATTACAACCAATACCTCATTCATTATAAAACGCGCGCTATACATGCTTTTTACAGCCACAATATGTGTAATAGTGCTTGCACCTTCTCTCACTTTTGCCAAAAAATATCCTAATGTTCACAGAAAGGACAAAGTCATTGGCACGGACTCTTCCGGCATTATTATCAAAGAAGAGTCTCGCAGTGGTGATAGAATCATTCGAGTGAAGCCAGAAAAACAAAAAGAAGAAGATTGTAACAAATACACTGACGGTCAGTATCCAATCATTATTGAGCTGAAACCGGACATTTCAAATTACAAAAAGTAGGTGACTATGCATCCTGCCAAACTATGGAGACCCCTGGGTGAATCAGACGGTTCTGCGCCTACCAATGTTCAGTGCAGACTATGCAGCCACTTTTGCAAAATCAAGCCGGACAATATCGGCATCTGCGGTGTGCGCAAGAACGTTAACGGCAAGCTGTACACCCTTGTATACGACAGAGTAGCAGCCGCCAATTTAGATCCTATTGAAAAAAAGCCTTTGTACCATTTCCTACCCGGAACCAACACGTTTTCATTCGGGACTGTAGGATGCAACTTGGCGTGTTCATTTTGCCAGAACTATTCGCTCTCAACAACGCCTCGACTAACAGGTAACATTACAGGGCAACTTACAAGACCAGAACAAATTGTGGCACTAGCACTTGAATCTGGCGCGAAGTCCATTTCGTACACGTACTCTGAGCCAACTGTATTTTTCGAACTCGTGGTCGAAACTGCAAAACTTGCTATTGATCATGGGTTAAAAAATGTTCTGGTATCCAATGGGTTTCAATCACCTGAATGCCTTGCAGAGCTGAAAGACCTTATTCACGCCTGCAATATAGATCTTAAAGCCGCCACAGAATCCTTCTACCATAACATTTGCGGAGCACATATTCGTCCAGTTCTGCGCAATTTAAAAACTATTCGTCAAATGGGTTGGTGGCTGGAAGTGGCAACCCTGCTTGTGCCAAAAGAAAATGATGCCAAAGAAGAACTCGAAACCCTTGCCTGTTTTATTAATGATGAACTCGGCAGTGACACCCCGTGGCACATCACCCGATTCCATCCGACATATAAAATGCAAGACCACATTGCGACTCCAATAGAAACTTTAGAACAGGCCGCAGCTATTGGCAAAAAAGCCGGTCTCAATTATGTGTACGTAGGAAACATCCAAGGACACAACGGGCGCGACACACAATGCCCTTCGTGTGGCTGCACAGTCATACACCGCAAGGGGTACACTGCAGCCAAGAACGATTATTCTAACTGTCCGTCCTGCAAGGCACATATCGCAGGCGTATGGAGTACTCATGATTCTCGTTAATACCGGAAACGGTAAGGGAAAAACAACAGCATCTGTCGGCCAGGCCATTCGCGCACTGGGACAGGAACACACAGTGGCATTCGGTCAATTTATGAAGCGGGACAATCAGGCTGGCGAGCAGTACATGCTGCGCAAGCTATTGGGCGATCTCTTCTTTGCACCGGGCGATGGCTTTTTGACTAAGCCGGAACAATTTCCAAAGCATCGGGCAAGTTCTGAAAAACTTATCTGGTGGGCAAAGGAACGGATTCTGGACGTTGATATGCTTATTCTCGATGAAGCGCTCTACGCTCTTTCCTCTAAACTTATTACACGTGAAGAGCTGGAAGAATTAGTAGCATTAGCAAGGAATAACGACACCCACTTAGTACTTTCAGGTAGAAATGCTCCACAGTGGCTTATTGATGAAGCAGACCTTGTTACCGAGATGACAGAAGTTAAGCATCATTATAAAGCGGGCATCCCAGCACAAAAGGGAATAGAATTTTAACATAAATTTATACATTTCCTCTTGCCAGCAAGAGAAGATTCCCCTAAAAACTTCTTCGCGACGGAGAGTAGCGCAGCTTGGTAGCGCATCTGGTTTGGGACCAGAGGGTCGCAGGTTCGAATCCTGTCTCTCCGACCACGAATATTTAGCTCACAGTGAAAACTGTGAGCTTTTTTCGTTTTCAGCCATGAAACACCTCGACTGCTCGATTCTTCACCTCAATTCTCTATAGTCCATGAACACTTCTCAACACATTCACTCTATTTTTCTTTGAGCCTCAATCAAAAACAGTTCTAAAATGCACTAATTTGAACTTTTCTGCATTTTTTCCTTGCAAGTCGCATGAGTTTTCCTTAGTACTTCTTTCGCGACGGAGAGTAGCGCAGCTTGGTAGCGCATCTGGTTTGGGACCAGAGGGTCGCAGGTTCGAATCCTGTCTCTCCGACCACGATTATTTAGCTCACAGTGAAAGCTGTGAGCTTTTTTTGTATCCAGTGCACGCAACTGAACATATCATCACTACAACAGCACTCCTTATTGTTATAGTAGCGCACATGGATAGAACTCGAATATAGTCATCTTCAGCAGAAAAAGAGCGCAAACAGCATTTATTTTGTATTTTCTGCATTTTTCACTTGCACCGCCCGCTTCTTTTCCTTAGTACATCCTTCGCGACGGAGAGTAGCGCAGCTTGGTAGCGCATCTGGTTTGGGACCAGAGGGTCGCAGGTTCGAATCCTGTCTCTCCGACCACGAATTTAAAGCTCACAGTGTAAACTGTGAGCTTTTTTTGTATCCAATCCTCTTCCCTCAAGCCCGACACGTTCCCCATTCATTTCTCCCGTAAATAACGCTTTCTTTTAGGCCAGATACGGCGTACCTAGCTCTTTATTTACAAACTTGTCATATTTACGGAGCAAAGCTGTGATTCTTCCACTCGGTTCACTTTTCAATGTTGCCTGCATTGTCATTGGGGGTACATGCGGACTTGCGATTGGCGGTCGATTACCTGAACGGGTACGCAATATTGTTTTTTCCGGTCTTGGGCTATGCACTCTCATCATTGGTGTTCAAATGGGTATGCAAAGCAAAAACCTTTTGGTTCTTGTATTCAGCATACTTCTTGGTTCCATCACCGGAGAATTGCTCAATCTAGAAAAGTTACTCACACGCGGCGCAGACAAACTAAAAAAAGTCGTCAAATCAAATAATTCAAAATTTACAGACGGCTTTGTTTCTACCTCAGTACTTTTTTGCATCGGTTCAATGGCAATTCTTGGATCATTTGAAGAAGGGCTTCGCGGCGAACATACAATTTTATTCGCCAAATCCATTCTTGATGGATTCGCAGCCATGGCATTTGCCGCTACCTACGGCGTCGGCGTGCTGTTTTCCGCTATTCCCGTTTTCATTTATCAGGGCAGCCTTACTGAGTTTGCTACATATTTACAGCCTATCATGACAGACAGCATGATGACGGAACTCACAGCCACCGGCGGCGCGCTTATTATCGGCATTGGCATCAGCCTGCTTGAACTCCGCACCATCTCGTTAACAAACATGCTTCCTGCTCTACTTTTTGCACCAATATTCGCTTACTTTTTTGGTTAGCAGAAATAGTTCAACAAATTTTTAGTTACCGCGACATGCAAAGAAACGTTCAAACTATCTCGGCTGCAATTATCCGACATATTTAAAAAGAAGGAGAAATTCACAATATGAATGTGAATTTCTCCTTCTTTTTAAATATCATCTAGTTACTCAGCAGAACACGTCCCTCATCAAACATGCAGGACGTCATCGAAGCCTCTACTGCCTATTCCCATAGTGACACAAGACACTTTACCGATATCCTTTGAGTATCAGATCTGCCAGCAGGAACGCACAGGCATATCTACATCTAGTTTATGTTCAATTGCGGCCTGTATGGCAACCTTAAGACCGCCAACAGTGGTATCCAACGACATACTCGGGCTCCCAAGAAAAGCATCCGTAGCAGCCACTTCTGGCAGTGCAGGTAAATGTATCCACCCTGCCCTTATAGGGAGCTTATTCGATTCGACATGATGTATTACACCATACATAAGATGATTACACATCAAGGTTCCAGCCGCATCAGAAATATCCGCAGGAAATCCCGCTTTACGCATTGCCAGCACCATAGCCCGTAACGGCAGCGTGGCGTAATATGCTGCAGGTCCACCCGGCACGACTGGCTCTCCCTGTTGCGTCAGTCCGTCATTATCATGCAATCCATACCGGGTAGAATCATTTATGTTCTGAGCGATTCGTTCAATCGTCAACATTGCCCTACCGCCAAATTCACCCAGCATTATGACCATCACTGGATTATGTTTTTCAATAGCACTGACTACTGTGTCGATGCATTTGAACCAGTAGCTCGGGGCTTCCACACCTACAACACGAACGCCAGCAATGATTTGACCATCTAAAGCCTCGGCTGATTGATTGGCGGGATTCACAGGCGTATTGCCGTAAGGCCCAAAGCCAGTCACCAAAATTGTATCCATGCAAAACTCTCCTTTCCTTGCCGGTCAACATCACCGGTGTTCCAAATGTCCACACTGTGCCTCCCTAAAAACAGAGGCCTCTCAACAGTACTAACATTATGGCATGGAGAGTGTTGTTACAAGAAAGCCAATCATTCTATAAACAGTCCCCACCGCTTTCGAATACTTCCTATTTCTAAGCTTTGAACTTATGCGCTCGACTTGAGTGCTCCTACCAACGTATATTTTCAAAATTCTGCCAGTGGCAGTTTTTCATAGAAAAGCATCAAACTTGAGCTTAAAAACGTTTTTTTTGCATTGAAAGTCAAAATATTCACTTTTTTTTTCGCATAAACTTTACGTTTTCTGCATTTTTTCCTTGCAAGTCACTCCGGTTTTCCTTAGTACTTTTCCGCGACGGAGAGTAGCGCAGCTTGGTAGCGCATCTGGTTTGGGACCAGAGGGTCGCAGGTTCGAATCCTGTCTCTCCGACCATGAATTTAAAGTTCACAGTGAAAACTGTGAGCTTTTTTCATATCCACTGCTTTGCATTTTTACACCTACAGTAGAAAATAGCGGAGCACAGGGAACCTCTATGCAGACTCAAAGAGCCTACATCAAAAAAATGTGACTAAATTTTAATAAAATTGCATTTTTTACTTGCAACTCCCGCCACTTTTCCTTAGTTACATTTCTCGCGACGGAGAGTAGCGCAGCTTGGTAGCGCATCTGGTTTGGGACCAGAGGGTCGCAGGTTCGAATCCTGTCTCTCCGACCACGAATTTTTAGCTCACAGTGCAAACTGTGAGCTTTTTTTATGTCCGCTGCCTTGCTGCAAGCAGCTACGTCCAGAACAAAAGTCTATGGCGTCACCCTATCGTCATGGAACAGACAGCATCAAAGGCGCAACGCCAAGCACCCTTGCCTCATTCTCATTTCAAAAATTCTCCATAAAAAAACGCTTCTATGTTTTCACACAGAGGCGCTTTATATTTCTATCGCTATGCCCTTGCTAGCAACGTCCAAAAAGCACAGCATCAATAGCTGCTACTGCACATGTAAGGCGTTCCTGCCGTGTCCCTTGTACTTCTACAAAAGACACACACCGATTCTCCAACTCTTTCTTAAACAGCTTCTGCATACGCCCGCGTTCAAGAGGTCGATCCCGCTGTCCGTCATCTTCCCACGGAATGTCGATTCCACAAAGAACGTATAGAGTATAGACTCTTTCATCCATTGTCGTCTCAATCCACTCAGGATTATTTTTGTAATAGTATTTGTTGTACACAGCCGAAGATAACATATTCGTATCGCAGAGCAGAAAGGGAGGACGCTTTGCTTCTACAGCCAATTCTGCCTCAAGCTGTCCTTTTGCAATAGGCAGAGCATCTTCAAGTGTGAGCTCTCCGTCATGCTCTACAAAGTACTTACGCAAGTACTCTTCAACATACGGCACACCATAATACTTTGCTAACATGTCTGTTAACGTAGATTTCCCCGTACATTCAGACCCGGTAACAACAACACGAACAATCGGGGCAGCGTTAGGCGACATAATCTTTTCCTCGTTTAAGCAGTCTGGCATTTGGCTTCAGTATTCACGGTATCTGCCTGCATAGACTTGTACCAACTGTAAAGACCGGCAACTGCCATAATGGTGTACACAGCCATAAGACCACTGTACCCAGTCCACCCTTTAGCAAAGTAAATATAGATGTACATTGCGTCAGCAACAATCCACAGAATCCAGTTCTCCAGATATTTTCGTGCGAGCAAGTACTGAGCAATCAAACTGATGACTGTGGTAATTGTATCCAGCCACGGAAATGCAGCATGTAATATATTCTGAGAGATGTATCCAAAAATCATTATGCCCACGATGCCTACACCAGTGAGCTTTAAAGCAAGTGCCTTATCCACAGTGCGCACCGGCAACGGAGTATCATTTTCGCCACCGCGCATCCACTGCCACCAGCCATAAAAGCCGAGCACTACGTACACAAACTGGAGAAAGGCATCCATGTAGAGCCTTCCGTTAAAAACAACCACCATCCAAATGCCAACACTGAGAATGCCAAACGGCCAGCATAATGGCTTTTGACGCACACTTAAAACAATATAAATAAGTCCAGTTGCAATCGAAATACGTTCAGGCCAGCTCATAGCTTCCACAAAGCCGAGAACGAAGTTAAGAAGTTCCATAGTATTTCCTTTAGAGCCGCCAACTTGAGCAGATGCAACCCGTATAAATAGTAAAATAAAAAAAAAGATTAATTACAAACAGCACGCCACAGCGCACCCGCAGGGTACTCATTCAGTACAGCTTGAAAGCTCGCCTACGGTTGATACCGCTACTTCAAAAAACAAATCCACACACACCCAAGTATGCCTCAATCTCATTTTTTTATGCCGCTATACTCTCTTTATCCGTGAAGCTCGAAGACTTACTAACGGCTAACGGCTGCGCAGCTCTTTTTTAATCTGTAAAAAAAGGCTTTGTACGCAATCTCAATCAGCACAGGATGCCTCGCCAGTAAAGAATCATGCTCTCTTCTATCGACACCCTCATGCGCATGAGCGTTTATGTATTGATTGAATGTACAAAGTCAACTCACCGTGCCCACCTATTTTTCTCATACGATGAAATCTAGCCGTAACCACATCGAGCGATAACAGTCACACAACAATGCATGAGTGGGCATCGCTATATCATGCGCAATATCAGAAAAAAAAATGATTTTTTGCATTTTTTACTTGCATCTAACTCCAGTTTTCCATATCACTTCTTTCGCGACGGAGAGTAGCGCAGCTTGGTAGCGCATCTGGTTTGGGACCAGAGGGTCGCAGGTTCGAATCCTGTCTCTCCGACCACGAATATTTAGCTCACAGTGAAAACTGTGAGCTTTTTTTGTGTCCTATTTTTCACCAGCACGTTCCATCGTCTGTCCCACCAGCGAAAAAGAGATCTATTCCCAAAAAAAACTCTCAGATTTATCAGTATACAAAAAAAGGAGCTTCAGATTACTCTGAAGCTCCTTTACTATTCTAGGAATAAACGCCTCGCCGCAACAAGTGCAGCGAAGTGTACTACAACCTATTCTACAACGTATGCTTTAACGATAGCAACCTGCTCAACAGGAACGTCCTGATGGAAACCGAAGCTACCAGTTTTTACGCCCTTCATGATGTCGATGATCTCAGTGCCTTCTACAACTTTACCGAAAACTGCGTAGCCCCAGCCGCTCACGGATTTACCGGAGTGGTTAAGGAATGCGTTATCTTTAACGTTGATGAAGAACTGAGCAGTAGCAGAATCAGGATCCTGAGTACGTGCCATTGAGAGAGTGTATTTATCGTTAGCGAGGCCGTTGTCAGCTTCGTTTTTGATTGGCTCACGAGTTTCTTTCTGTTCCATATCAGCGTCAAAACCGCCGCCCTGGATCATGAAGTTGTCGATTACGCGGTGGAAGATAGTACCATCGTAGAAACCGTCACGAACGTACTGTTCGAAGTTCTTAGAGCTTTCAGGAGCTTTTTCTGTATCGAGTTCAACAACAAAGTTGCCCATTGTAGTTTCAAATTTAATCAAAACGGAATCCTCTTTAGCCAGCGCACTGCTGGAAGTGAATGTTACTAAAAGAAGCGCTACTGCGCCAAGTAAATGTAAAAGTCGCATATGCACTCTCTCCATATTATGTAGATTGATTGTAGGTGCATTATCAAAAGCCGCTTGTATCTGCAATATTCGTCTTATGAAATCGTAAATTGCAAATCTTCGAAGTCGTCATCTTCCGTTACAACATCAATGACAACATGCTGACCTTCTCGTAACTCACCGCCAATAAGCTTGCGTGCAAGCGTAGTCTCAAGTCTCTGCTGTAGATAACGTCGCAGAGGACGAGCACCGTACACAGGGTCGTACGCGTTGTCTGCAATAAAATCACGCGCAGCCTCGGTGAGCTCCAAGGTGATCTTACGACCTTCCAGCCTTGCACGCAACCGGCCTAGAAGAAGTTCAATAATCTCTTTAATCTGTTCACGTAACAGAGGTTTAAAGAGTACCGTCTCATCAACACGGTTCAAAAATTCCGGCCTAAAGTGCTTGCGCAGCTCCTGCATAACAGTCTCACGAATACCATCTGCAAGATGGCCGTCCGGAGAGATGCCCTCAAGCAACAACGGTGCACCGATGTTGGAGGTCATGATGATAATTGTATTTTTAAAGTTAACGGTGCGTCCCTGACTATCAGTCAAACGTCCGTCATCTAAAATCTGCAACAAGGTATTAAACACATCGGGATGTGCTTTTTCTACTTCATCAAAAAGCACTACACTGTAAGGCTTACGGCGCACAGCCTCTGTGAGCTGTCCACCCTCGTCATATCCGATGTATCCAGGAGGGGCACCGATAAGACGGGCAACAGTGTGTTTTTCCATGTACTCACTCATATCGAGTCGTACAATATTATCTTCTGTGTCGAACAATGCTTCTGCCAGAGTCTTACACAACTCTGTTTTACCAACACCGGTCGGTCCCAAGAATATGAAGGAACCAATAGGCCGGTTTGGATCAGAAAGGCCTGCGCGTGAACGCAGAACAGCTTCAGAAACAGCCTCAACAGCTTCATCCTGTCCAATCACTCGTTCATGTAATTCAATAGGCAGACGTAACAGTTTGTCACGCTCAGCCTCCACAAGACGTGTGACAGGAATGCCTGTCCAAAGTGCCACAATACTGGCTACGTCTTCAGGACGAACTTCTTCTTTCAGCAGACGCTCGTCTCCGCCCTCTTCATCCTGTTCTGGATTCAGGCGGTTCTCAAGATCATTCAGCACAGAATATTTAAGCTGTGCAGCCGTATTCAAATCATAATTACGTTCAGCTTCTTCAATCTTACGCTTGGTTTCTTCAATCTGTTCTTTCAACTGTCGCTGCGAATCAATGGCACCCTTTTCTTTTTCCCATTTAGACATGAGGTCTGCATGAGTGCCGCGCAACTCAGAAAGTTCATTTTCAAGTTTTTCCAAACGCTCACGGGAAGCTTGATCAGTTTCTTTACGAAGTGCTTCACGTTCAATTTCAAGCTGCATCATCTTGCGGCTGGCTTCATCCAGTTCCGCAGGCATAGAGTCAATCTCTGTACGAATCATTGCCGCAGCTTCATCAATAAGGTCAATAGCCTTATCCGGCAGCTGACGGTCTGAAATATATCTGTCGGAAAGCATAACAGCTTCCACAATTGCGGAGTCGCTGATGCGCACACCATGGTGCACTTCAAAGCGTTCCTTCAAGCCACGCAGGATAGAAATAGTGTCTTCAAGCGTCGGTTGATCTACAACAAGCGGCTGAAAACGACGCTCCAGAGCAGGATCTTTTTCGATGTACTGACGGTATTCATCAAGTGTAGTGGCACCAATGCAATGCAGTTCTCCTCGAGCCAGCATAGGCTTGAGCAAGTTACCGGCATCCATTGCGCCTTCTGTTTTACCGGCACCTACAATAGTATGCAGTTCATCAATGAACATTAAAATACGGCCTTCAGATTTTTCAACTTCTGCAAGAACCGCTTTAAGACGCTCTTCAAACTCACCACGATACTTGGCACCAGCAATCAGCGCGCCCATATCAAGAGCAAACAAGCTTTTGTCTTTTAGACTTTCAGGCACATCACCGTTCAAAATACGATGAGCGAGCCCTTCAACAATAGCTGTTTTACCAACACCTGCCTCACCAATAAGCACAGGGTTATTCTTAGTACGACGGGAAAGAATACGGATAGTACGACGAATCTCAGCATCTCGCCCGATAACAGGATCAAGCTTGCCTCTTCGGGCTTCATCTACAAGATCACGACCATATTTGATCAAAGCCTCATAGGTATCTTCTGGATTCTGTGATGTTACACGCTGAGCACCACGAACTTCGTTCAGAGACTTCAAAACATCTTCATAAGTGAAGTTCATAGCCTTAACCACTGCCGCAACGGATGGAGCAACAGGTGGTTCCAGTGCTACACAAAACAGATGCTCAACGCTGACAAATTCGTCTTTCATGCGTTTTGCAAAATCCTGTGCGCGCACTAACAACTGGTTCAGCTGCTGAGTCACCATAATAGTGTCGTGACTGGCACCGGGGCCGCTCACGGAAGGTCTTTTACGAATTTCTTTTTCTAATGCAGACCCAAAACGGGCTGGATCAACATTCACGCGCTCTAAAATGCGCCGAACAAGACCCTGCTCTTGATCCACCAATGCAAGCACGAGATGATCAACATCCACTTGCTGGTGCCCAAAACGAATTGCAATGTTTTGTGCCTCACTAATGGCTGCCTGAGATTTTTCAGTGAACTGATTTAAATCCATATTGCACTCTCCGAATCATTGAACATACTGAAATATAAAATCGTAACTGCGATATTATTCCGCGCCAGACTCAAGCTCTTCAACTTTACGTTCTAAATCCTGAACACGTTCGAGCAAATCAACAATGATCGAACCGCCTGTCGGAGTTAGACTAAAATCATCACAAATACGGATAAGCTTGCGGACGCGAAAAACGTCCTTACGAGTAAACAAGTAATGCTTATCCGCAGCCTTCGCAGGAATAATCCATTCCATCTCAAGCAACTCGCCCAATTTAGAAGGATGAATTCCCGTAAGCTCTAAAAATTGAGCCCATGCAATGCGATCCGATTGAACAGGCAATTCTTCAGATATCATCTGTAACTCCAGAATAGTACGTGTCATTGCAAGCCTCCCGTATTTGCGAAGATATTATGCCATGCTAGAATTCACGAGGGGTAAAGTCTTCAAATTCTTTTGAAAGCTCTTCCCAAAGTTCTTTTTGCTTATCTGTAGTGGATTCAGGAACAACAACTTTAATACGCACAAATTGGTCACCTTTGTTCGAACCAGTTCCCAGACCTTTGTTACGCAGACGAAGTTTACGACCGCTGCCGCTGCCGGCTGCAATACGCAGGCTTACGTTACCATCAAGCGTAGGTACGGTTACTTCTGCACCAAGAGCTGCTTCCCATGGGGATAATGGTAATTCGAGAAGAACATTCAAACCATCAAGGGTAAAACGATGATGTGCAGCGATTTTTACTTTAAGATACAAATCGCCTGATGCACCGCCACCATAGCCCTGATCACCCTGACCGGACAAACGAATACGTGCGCCATCCTTAATACCAGCAGGAATGTTAACTTCCAGCGCCTTTGTACCGCCGCCACCGTCTGAAAGAGTAATGGATTTACGACCGCCGTGGTATGCTTCTTCCAAAGTTAAGGACAAAGAAGCTTCGACATCACGCCCACGCTGCTGACGACTGCCGTAGCCGCCACCTTGTCCACCAAAGCCCTGAAAACCGCCTCCACCTTGGAAGCCACCACCGCCGCCACCAAACATGTTTTCAAAGAAGTCACTAAAATCGCCGCCACCACCAAAGTTCATATTCTGATAGCCGCCTCCGCCGCCACCATTAAAGTGCTGACCTTGCTGCCAGTTAGGGCCAAGCTGATCATACATGCGACGTTTTTCAGGATCTTTAAGCACTTCATGCGCTTCGTTCGCTTCTTTAAATTTTGTTTCGGCTTCAGCATCATCCGGGTTCAAGTCAGGATGGTATTTTCGCGCAATTTTCTTAAACGCACGAGAAATCTCATCTTTCTCTGCGGTTTTGGAAACACCTAAAATTTTATAATAATCTTTATACTCAACAGACATGATCACCCCTATCTATATATAAATACGTATTTTTTTATGATTATCAAATTCGATATGGGCGCCGTGCACACCGATTTAGTATTACCTAAAGCCCGTGCCGGGACTCTTATATTTTATCCCGTGGCGCAATCGATTCAAACATAAAGCTACTGTTACTCAGCGTCCTGAGAACCGTAGCTATTTTTTATATGCTTAACAAATTGATACAACACTACAATAGGTTCAAGATTGTTTGAGTCAACCCCGCGTTACTGTAATATTGACAATAAAAAACAGCACATTGCCCTCAAAAGCATTGCAGGCAACGTGCTGTTTCGTAGTAACTTATTTATTTTTCGGACAAAACACTATCCGCAAATAGCTTTTGCTGCGGCAACAAAACTATCCACATCCTGTTCACTTGTATCAAAAGAACAAACTAGGCGAACCTCATGGGTGCATTCATCCCATTCATAGAATGCGAATTGCTTATGCAACTCTTCCTGATGCTCTGGGCTGATAATGGCAAATACAGAGTTTACGTCTACCTTATTGCAAATCGTAACACCGGCAACATCCGCAAGACCTTCCGCAAGGCGTTTTGCCATTGCATTCGAATTACGAGCAGTTTCAAGCCACAAGCCGTCACACAGTAGTTCTTTAAACTGACAGGATGCGTAACGCATTTTGGAAAGCAACTGTAGATTCTGCTTACGCAGGTATTCAAAACCTTCCGCGAGTTTTGGATCGAAGAAGACAATGGCTTCACCAAACATCAGACCGTTTTTAGTGCCACCAAAAGAAAGTACGTGCACACCGGCATCACGAGTAAACGCGGTAACATCTACACCTAGTGCTGCGGCAGCGTTCGCAATGCGGGCGCCATCCATATGCAAGTACATGTCGTGTTCACGAGCAAAATCACCCAGTGCTTTTACTTCTTCAGGCGTATACACAGCACCGTATTCAGTGGACTGGGTAATAGAAATAACTTTTGGCTGACTATGATGAACAACACCCTTTGCAAAAAGGAACTGCTCAACATCTTTCGGGGTAAGCTTACCGTCTTTTGACTCTACAGTAAGAAGCTTACTGCCAAGAACATTTTCGGGAGCGCCTGTTTCATCAACATTAATATGCGCCATGGCTGAACATACGACTGCATGATACGGTCTCATAAGGGCAGACAATCCGAGTACATTAGCGCCCGTTCCGTTAACCATTATATAAGAAGCAATATTATCCCCGAACAATGCCTTAAAGGCAGAATCGGCATCTGCTGTATATGTGTCATCACCGTACGCACAGGCACAACCTTCGTTTGCAGCGGCAAGAGCCTGCATAATACGTGGATGCACTCCAGAATAGTTATCACTGGCAAAGTTAATCACGATCTAGCTCCTTTATCGCTATATCACACGAAGAACAGCCGCCTCACTAAGAAGCGGCCTTTTGAAATTTCTATACGAGCCCTTTTACAACTGAGAAATTTTATAACGCTACAATCTTGAGTATAAATCGAGCGTGTTCTCAAGGAAATGCTGTCCGGAAAGTTCAGTAATTTCTTTCTGCTGTAAATCAAAAATACGTTGAAGATACACTTCGTCTTTCGCAGCACGTTCTATGGTGTCCACTAAGGCATCCACATTACCTGCTTCAAACATAGCATCTTCATCCATAAAGTCCGGCATTACACCTACGCCTGTTGAAATGAGCGGGCGTTTGCACGCCATGATTTCAAAAGCAGCACGGGCGATGGTCTCTGACCACTTGGAAGCAATAACGCCTAAATCCATGGCTGAAATAGCTGCGGACACATCCGGCACTTTACCCGTAATGCAGGTAATATCTTGTAAATTATTAGCAGCAATCCATGATTCTACTTCAGCTTGAGTCGTGGCAGTTTCAAACCCGAGGAGCATAAGGCGTAGCTGCTTCATGCCCTTCTCATGGTAGAGTTTTCCTACGGCTTCAATCAGCTCTTTTTGCCCTTTGACTTCATCGAAACGACCGAGCATGGAAACCACAAAGTGCGAGTCATCATAGCCAAGTTTTTCACGAAATTCTGCACGTCCGGCACTATTAAACACAAACTTTTCTGTATCTACCCCACCAAAGATGGTAGAGACTTTATATTCCGGCACGTTCAGCTTAGAAATAAAGTGGTTTGCCATTACGCTGTTTGTCGCAATAACAGCATCTGCAACGTTGGTATGCAGCCACCGGTTCGGGAAATTATTCTTAGGAAGACGCTGGTCTCCCCTTGTTCGTACAAGCTTAAACGATCCAAGACACTTGCGTAACAATCCCCAGAGAATAAAGCCTTCTCCACGATGACAATTGACTATATCTGGAGTAAAATCTGTAATAAGCTTATGGAGTTGGGTATATGCACGCAGCAGTTTAAGCGGATTTGAAGAATTCAGATCAAAATGAAGCGGAGTAAAACCCCATTCTTTTGCTTTATCGTCTGCCTCTGTACCCGGTTCTGTAATGACCAATGTCTCGTGCCCTGCGTCACGCAGCAAACGGGCGAGATACAACCCGTACCAGGCTGTGGCATTAAACCAGCGTACATTTATTATCTGTATCGTTTTCATGTGTGGACTCATGACAGCAACACGTTCAGAAAGCAAGTGCGCTGTCCTTTTTCATAATTATTATGACTGGTCAGATCGATAAAACCGTGCGCACTATCGCGTCAACAAGTCTCATTCCGAGTATTTTATAAGCGTTGTCAAAACGCAATACGATTTAAAAATCGATTTGTTAAGGGAGCCTGAGTAGACTCATTGTAAAAAACAGGCTACCACACGAGCAGATTATACACATTAACCTTTCCGAAAGGATGCGGCCAGAACGTATATGACAAACACATCTGTGACGAAGACATTGGACTTTGATGACATTCAACTCGCGAACGCCCTTTTTGGCCCGCAAAATAAACATCTCACGCTCATATCCAAGCAAAGTGGCGTACAGCTGGGCACAAAAGGCACTACTCTACATGCCAGCTCCACTAATCCAGATGCACTGCAAACAATTCTAAATCTCCTCACGCAGCTATACGGTCTGCTTAAAGCAGGCAACACTGTATATCCTAAAGACATCACCTATGCCTACGGTATGCTGCAACGCGAACCAAGCATAAATTTGCAAAAACTGTTTAAAGATTCAGTTTTTGTTGTTTCGCCTAAAAAAACCATTGCTCCAAAAACATTAAACCAGCGCGACTACGTTGCTTCATTACGTGAAAACGAAATGGTGTTTGCGATAGGGCCAGCTGGTACAGGTAAAACGTATCTAGCTGTTGCAATGGCATTATCAATGTTTCTCACAAAGAAAGTACAAAAAATCATTCTTACCAGACCGGCTGTTGAGGCGGGTGAGAAATTAGGATTTTTGCCGGGCGATCTTGTGGAAAAAGTTGATCCATATTTACGTCCACTTTACGATGCTCTGCATGACATGCTGGATTCTGAAAAAGTAACTCACATGATTGAAACTGGAGAAATTGAGATAGCCCCGTTAGCATTCATGCGCGGTCGCACTCTCAATAACGCATTCGTTATATTGGATGAAGCACAAAATACTACACCTGAACAGATGAAAATGTTTTTAACACGTATGGGATACGGTTCCCGTATGGTAGTTACCGGAGATGTTACACAAATTGACTTGCCAGTATGTGGAAAATCAAACACACATCGCTCCGGTCTCATAGAGGCACAAAGAGTCTTGACAAATATCAATGGAATCCGTTTTCTACACTTTCACCATGATGATGTTGTTCGTCATCCATTGGTTGCAAAAGTTGTTAACGCGTACGAGCGTTATACAGCAGAACTGACAAACAAAGATTAACCGAGCAGGCTATGACTTCTAAAAGTAAAGCGCGCGGTTCAGCACAAAAGGGATCTGCTAAAATACGTAATGCCATTTCGTCTTATCCAAGACTTGGCATTTTTGTGTTCCTTATTACGCTGATCAGCCTTGCGATTCTTAGCGGAACCAATCTGCGCCCCCCACTTCCCTTGTATGTTGCAGGAGAAGTTGCGGCACAAGATGTACTCGCAACCCAAAACCTACTCTTTGAAGATACCAGTTCCACCCTCGCCAAGCGCAGACAGGTTGCAGCACTACAACCGCCTATTTATGACCTGGACCGATCTCCTATCTCCAAGATTCAAGACAAATTCCGTGTGATTTTTGATCTGATCAATTCTCCCATGGCTTCCTCCAGTGACGAAGATGCTGTTCGCTGGCAAATTGAGGAACTTCTCAATGTTGAAGTATCCCGTCAAACTTACAGCCATTGGAAGGAAGAGCGCTTCCAGACAATTTTTTACACACAGGCGTTGCCCTATATTGTAGATATACTCAATAAAGGCATCGTGGCGGACAGAACGCTGTTGCTGCAAAACAGAAACGGATACCTTATCCGCGACCTTGAGCAGAAAAACGAAACGCTTCACTCTGTAGCCTTTAAGGTTGATGATCTTTCAACTACAAAAAAGGGACTGCTCAAAGAGCTACGTAAGAAAGGTAAAGCACTGCTTCGTACGCGAAACGCTATCCTCTCTCTCATTTCTCCTGTCCTTACCCCGACGATTACGCCGAACAGGGTGGAGTCACAGCTTCGTGAACAACTGGCAATAGATGCAGTTGATCCCGTGTATTACAGCATTAAAAAAGGCGAGAGCATTGTTCGCAAAGGCGAACGTGTGACCTTGCCTATCCAAATTAAGTTACAAGCACTGCTCGCACATAAGAATCAGCGCTTTTTCCCGTATCAAATGCTGGGTGTGTTTATGACCGCCTTACTTCTCGGTGCCGGATTAGCCTTTGAACGCAGGGGGCGCAGACTCTGTTCATTGCGTAACGAAGACCTGCTTTTCACCTCTTTGCTAATCATTTTATTTGCCGGTGGCGCAAAAGCCTTCATGCTTCTACAAGGTAACCTTGACGGAGCACCACAAGCCGCAGACCTACTCCCTATCCTTTACCCTGTACCGGGTGCACTGGGATTAGTAGGACTCATCTTCGGCATAAGACGATGCAGCGTAACCGCACTTATCACCAGCTTTCTCTGTACAGTAATGATGGGTGGAACTATTGCACTCTTCTTATTCTATTTCATCGGCGGAATGATTAACGTCTGGCTCGTGCAACACGCAGAAAGCCGTAAAGACATTGCGTTAAGTGGTCTTCCGCTCATGGGCGGACTCCTCATTACGTGGGTTGCCTTAGCACTTTACCAACAATTGGATATGCCTGACATCGCTGTCGGCGCTGCCTTTGCAGCGGCAAATGGCTTAATCTCCTTGCTTGTTGTGTTTGCTCTCAGCCCGATTATCGAACTAATTTTCAACTACACCACCCGCTTCAAGTTGATGGAATTAATGAACCTTGAGCAGCCTTTGCTTCAGGAACTGATGATGAATGCCCCGGGCACATATCATCACTCACTTATTCTCTCCAACCTTGTAGAAGCCGGTGCTAAGTCAATTGGTGCCAACAGCCTGCTATGTAAAGTAGCGGCGCTCTACCATGACATCGGTAAGTTAATTAAACCACAATACTTTATTGAGAATCAGGGACGAGCAAAGAACCCTCATGACAAGCTTACTCCAGCCATGAGCACGCTCATTCTTATTTCTCACGTTAAGAAAGGTGTCGGGCTTGCCCGTAAATTCCGTCTTGGTCATGAAATTGAAGATATTATCCAGCAGCATCACGGCACATCTGTCATCCGCTACTTCTACACTAAAGCAGCGGAACAAGATGAAAGCCTGTGCAAAGACGACTTCCGCTACCCGGGACCTAAACCGAAAAGCAGAGAAGCCGCTATTGTTATGCTGGCTGACGCTGTTGAGGCTTCTAGCCGTGTACTTGCAGACCCGACTCCAAGCCGTTTGCGCGGACATATCGACACTATCATTAAGGGTATCTTCTCTGAGGGTCAGCTTGATGACTCTGAGCTTACATTCTCCGACTTAACCAAAGTCGGCGAAAGCTTCCATCGTGTGCTTACCGGTATTTTCCATCGAAGAATTGAATATCCCGAAGATCAGCGCGCAGGATGCGTCAAAAATAATGAAGAGAAAAAGAAGCATCAAGACAAGCCTGAAAAACCAAAAAATGGACCTGCTCCTGAAGCAGCGTAGAATATATGATTACAATAAAAAAAAGCCAGTCTGTTGACTGGCTTCTTCCCTTTTCCCGCACGGAACTGACACGTGTAATGGAAGCAATGCTTTCTGCCATCAAGCAGGAGGATAAAGACGTTGAGATCAATCTTGTGGACGATGCCACAATTGCCGATCTAAACGCATCCTTTCTCCAATGCGATGGACCTACTAACATCCTGTCGTTCCCTTCCACAGAAGACGGAAGCGCACAGAGCATTGGCTGGCTGGCTTTGTCCATGGATACTCTCGAGCGAGAATGTCTCTTGTACGGACAGGATAGAGCAGAGCACGCGTTGCGCCTTATCGCTCACGGAATGCTTCATCTTGCAGGCTACGATCATGGAGACGAAATGTTTGCACTGACCGATGTTGCTGTTGATGCGGGGCTTAACACCATTAAATAACTGTACCGTTACAATCAAACCGCTCTATATTTTTAAGAAAATTCTAGAAATAAAGAAACAATGCAATATACTAAAACTAACACCATGCAATATCTATTGCATGGTGTTTTTATTTAATACAACTACAAGCACCGCGAACTGCCCATACAAATGGGACTTCCTTCCTATCATGAATTTTATTTCCATCAAAACAATGAATTAGCAACACTACTACCGTTTAGTATATGCAGTTTAACATAAAAGATTATTGCCCAATGGCGTTTCTACTGTATAGTAGAACACTCGCACACTATACTTTTATCTACATGAGTAATAATGAAAAACTGCATCTACTTACTTATATCACTCGCTGCTGTAATATTCATAATTCAGCATCAGCGTGAGATACGACAGCTTAGGCAATTGATTGATTCTCAAAATCAATCAATACATGCCATGCAAGTAGTGTTGCGCAATAATTCAATTCAAACAGAACTTGCCCTCGAACTGGGGCGTAATACACAGAAATCGTTACATGACTCACGATCCAAACGATTGGTAAAAGTTACAGCATACAGCCCCCGTATTGAAGAAACAGATTCCACACCGTTTATCACTGCATATAACACCAAAGTTCGCCCGGGCATCATCGCGGTATCCCGTGACCTTTTTGCAAAAGGCTGGACGTTTGGAAGAAAAGTTTACATTAAATCACTTGGAGTTTTTACCATTGAAGATTTGATGGCAAAACGGAAAAGAAACCAAGTTGATGTGTTCATTCCTGAGACTACAAAAGCTCTCTCATTCGGTAGAAGGAATCTTGAAGTTCACCTGCTTGCACCGCCTACAATTCCGGCGCAAACATACACCCAACTGTATCGTACTCCTCACAGAGATTTTCTCCTTGCTACCGACGACATCTGCCGACGCACGAACTAACCCACGTTCACACACCCTAATTGAACGCATCGGGTATAACAAACAAAACGCCGCTGGAAGTATTTCCAGAGGCGTTTTGTTTGTGGAAGTGAAATTGAGAGCAACAGGTACTAGCTAGGACTATCAACCATGTCTTTTTTCAATATCAACTTCTCTTTACAATAGGGACAACTTAAATCGATAACTCGCCCTTCGCCATTAATTGAGCGAATTCTGCATCGAAATACTTTGGTGCAATAGGGACATCGGATCTTCTTTTCCATAAATATATCTCCTCTATCCCCCCCGCTTCCCACAGTATATAGGAATAATAGCGGATGCAACTCTAAAAAAAAGTCACAGAATGAGAGTGTCACCCTTAAAGACAACCGATGCTCCCTCCGCAGTGCTCCTTGACCTTATGCATCTCAAGAACTAAACAAGTCAGGCATTAATTATTTTTCACCCGCGAGCACTGCATGAAATCCCCCTTAAAAGATAAAAATTTACTTTTACTCTTCGGCATCACCCTTTTTGTTGTTATGGGTGTATCCAGTATCCTTCCAGTACTGCCATCTGCTGGACGCTCATTAAATATTCCGATGGCGGAAATTGGTTTACTCCTCACAAGCTTTACGCTTCCAGGTATTTTTCTTACGCCATTTGCGGGAATCCTTGCAGACAGATACGGCAGGAAGGCTGTACTTATTCCGGCACTTGTAATCTTCGGAATCGCCGGTTTTTCATGCGCATTCGCAACTGACTACAAAACAATTCTTTTTCTTCGTGCCTTACAGGGTGTTGGGGCAGCACCAATCAGCCTGCTCTATACAACCATCACCGGCGACCTGTACTCTGGTACAGAGCGCCTTAAAGTTATGGGCTACAACGCAAGCGTACTCAGCCTTGGCACTGCAATTTTTCCATTCTTTGGCGGATTACTTGGTGAAATAGGCTGGCAATATCCATTTATGCTGCCAATATTAGCCCTTCCACTTGCTGTACTTTGTGCAATTCATCTAGATTTACCGAATCCGAAATCTAAAGAAACAATGGCTGGCTACTTCAAAAATACTGCGCAAATTGTTTCTTCAAAAAAGCACTTGTCCTTTTCGGGATGACGCTTTGCACCTTCACAATTCTGTACGGTCCGATCATTACATATGTACCAATTCTCTCCGATACGGTTTTTGACGCAAGTCCATCCCGTATTGGTTTTATGTTTGCCATATCTTCCCTGTTTACAGGAGTTGCAGCCTCACAGTTAGGACGCATACGTCAAATCCTGTCCGTTCGAACCATGCTATGCCTTGCCGCTGTATGCTTCTTTGCTTCAATGGCAACCATGTCTATTCCTGACAATTTCTGGCTGTTAGCTATCCCAGTAGGCTTCTTCGGCATGGGACAGGGTCTGTCCTTTCCGAACCTTGCCGCCAAGCTTACCGGCATCGCATCCATTGAAAAACGTGGCGCAGTTATGGCAGTAAACGGTACGGTGCTTCGTATTGCACAAACCATCGGGCCATTAATATTTTCGATTCCTCTTATTATGGGAGGCATTTCAGCTGTATTTTACACGGCAACAATCATTGGTGTTGCCATGTTTATTCTGGCGCTGAACTGTCCTTCAGACGAGCAGACAAAAAACTAATTTTGCCTGCTTAATAATGCTGCCTGTGCAAATTCAGACATAAAAAAGCCCCCGTGAACTAATGTTCACGGGGCTTTTTTTCACCCGTTCGTCTAATTTTTATTGCTCTCTACTTCGATAATTGCTTTACAAAAAGCAGGAAGATCATCCGGAGCCCTACTGCTGATAAGATTGCGGTCCACAACAACAGGTTCATTTACCCATTTTGCTCCAGCATTCTCAAGGTCATCAGTAATACCCCGTGTAGATGTACAAGTGTATCCATCAAGGATACCGGCTGAGATTGGAATCCACCCAGCATGGCAAATAAATGCTATTGTTTTACCCTGCTGATGCATCGCGCGAGTTATCTTTTTTACATCCATATCGCGACGTAATTTATCAGGTGCAAACCCACCTGCAATGACAAGAATATCAAAATTATCAGGATTCACATCAGAAAGTAAAATATCTGCCTTTGTTGGATACCCATGATACCCCTTGTACACCGTCTCTGTATCCGTTCCGGCGAGAACTACTGCCGCGCCTTCTTCAATAAGACGCAACTTAGGATACATGAGCTCAAGATCTTCAAAAAGATCTCCTACAAACATCAAAACTTTTTTACCATTCAACAAGCCCATAGCGTGCCTCCTACGTTACTATCTACTTTACCATGAGGAGGTAATTATTCTGTTATTTCCTGCTTGCTGAACATAAAAAAAGCGCACAGAGCATATGCTCTGTGCGCTTATAATTACGGATGATGAATAAAGATTATTCAACCCAGTCGAAAGTACGCGTAATCGCTTTCTTCCAACCAGCATAACCTTTTTCACGTTCTTCTTTGCCAAATGTAGGTTCCCAAGTTTTGTCGATTGCCCAGTTAGCACGAAGGTCATCAATGCTAGTCCAGTAACCAACAGCAAGGCCAGCAGCATATGCAGCGCCAAGACAAGTGGTTTCTGTAACCTGAGGACGGATAACTGGAACACAAAGACTATCAGACTGGAACTGCATAAGCAGTTCGTTCATTACCATACCACCATCAACTTTGAGAGTAGTAAGGTCAACGCCGGAATCTTTGTTCATAGCTTCAAGAACGTCACGGGTCTGGTATGCTACGGACTCAAGACAAGCACGTGCAATGTGACCTTTGTTAGCGAAGCGGGTAAGACCTGCGATTACGCCGCGAGCGTCGGAACGCCAGTACGGAGCAAACAAGCCCTGGAATGCAGGAACAACGTAAACGTCGCCATTGTCTTCCACGGACTTAGCAAGTTCTTCGACTTCAGGTGCTGAATTGATAAGGTTGAGGTTATCACGCAGCCACTGAATGAGAGCACCAGCAATAGCAATGGAGCCTTCCAGGCAGTATACAGTTTCTTCGTTACCGAATTTGTAACCAACGGTAGTAAGAAGACCCTGTTTAGACTGGATAGGTTTGGTACCGGTATTAAGGAGCATAAAGCAACCTGTACCGTATGTGTTTTTCGCTTCACCAACATCAAAGCAAGCCTGACCAACGAGTGCTGCCTGCTGATCGCCAAGAGCGCCACAAACAGGAATACGTGCGCCGAGAGGACCATGTTCTTCAGTAGTACCCCAAGTGTCATTGTCAGAAGAAGACACGATACGTGGGAGAGCTGCTTCAGGAACATCCATGATCTTAAGGATATCTTTGTCCCATTCGAGACTAGCAAGATCCATAAGCATAGTACGGGAAGCGTTAGTTACATCAGTTACATGTGCGCCGCCTTTTGCGCCACCTGTAAGGTTCCAGATAATCCAGGTTTCCATGGTACCGATAAGAGCGTCACCATTACGTGCAGCAGCTCTTACGCCCGGTACGTTATCCATGATCCATTTCATTTTAGGACCAGAGAAGTAAGTCGCAATCGGGAGACCGGTTTTTTCACGGAAACGATCCTGACCACCTTCAGCCATCAACTCTTTACAAATTTTGTCAGTACGGGTGCACTGCCAAACAATTGCGTTGTAGTAAGGCTTACCAGTTTTTTTATCCCAGATAACAGTAGTTTCACGCTGGTTAGTAATACCAATAGCAGCGATGTCTGTACCTTTAAGGCCGGTTTTCTTTAAGGCGCCCTGAATAACTTCCTGAGTATTTTCCCAAATTTCCATTGGGTTATGCTCTACCCAGCCTGGTTTAGGGAAAATCTGCTCATGCTCTTTCTGATCCATGCCAACGATCTGGCCTTTCTTATCAAAAATAATGAAACGTGAGCTTGTAGTTCCCTGGTCAACAGCGCCGATGTACTTAGACATAGTGATTCTCCACTTTTAAGGTAAGGCTACAATAAAACTGATTACTACTTAAACAGTAAGCCTACTGCTGAGCTACAAAAGCTTCAACAGCACGAAGTGAACTAGCAACCGCAATGCCAGTTCCACACTTCATTCGCATCCAATCCTGATGAGCTAACAGAGAGCCAACAGCGAATACACGCTCGTGTACAACTTTTCCGTTTTCATCAATCGGGCGGAATGAAGAATCGACCTCAACACCTGCGGAACTAACTTTGTGTCCACGCGGGTCAAGCAGGTCGGTACGATGCCACTCTTCACGGTCAGCTGGCTGAGATACTGGCAGGCCCATCACAGTCTCCACAATGTGATGTCTGTCAGCGAACAGTCCGCCGCCGAGGAAACGACCGGTGGCAAGCACAACGCCTTTGGCAACTACTTTTTCGGTTGGTGCTTGTACACCGAAGGTCACTTCATAGCGACCATCGTTGAGTGGGGTTATGGAAAATACCTTATGTTGTAACTTTAAATCAACACCTAAGGTACCAATTCTTCCTTCAAAAAGGCTTTTTAAGCGCATTCCCGGCACGGAAGCCGGTAAAGTCGGTAGTTCGAAGACTTTTACGCCAAGCTCTTTTTCCATTTCTTCCAGAATCTCATCGGTAGTGTAGATACCCAGAATAGCAGGCACGCCAACAGCCTCCACACCGTTAAGGTGAGGCTTAATGAGGGCATACAGCTTATCGCGGGTTTCTTTAAGTTCCATGGACTGCGCCATGATACCGGTAAGGATAGGCTTCATTGATGCAGAATCCGGAAACTCAAGACGCATTGTTTTAAGGTTAGACCACTTATCACCAATGGTGGTGGCAACCTGTTTTGCGCTGAATTCACGGAGGCCTTCGAAGTCAATCAGCAATGCAGGGGCATTGTTTTTGAGAGCTTCTACGCCTGCCCACATGGTAACTGGAACAGCCCATGTGGTTTTTTCTGTACCAATTGGGGTAAGCACCTTGCTGTTCGCTTCTTTCTCCATACGGTACTCAAGACCGAATTCAGAAAGAAAATCGAACAGTTCGCCATATGCTTTTTCTACATCTTCACGAGACACATGCGCGTAAGGATGATTAGGCATATCGGCAGCAACTGCCGCCATGGCTTCCCAAGGATTTTCCCAAAGCTTTTTTTCTTCCACAGGATGGACGGCCATTATATCGAACAGGCCGCTAGAAAACACGATTTCACCGGTACTGCCTGCCTGAGAGACAGACAATCCGCGTTTTGCTGCGTACACAGCAGCGGACATACCAGCGATACCGGTACCTACTACAAAGAGATCACGTTCAGTGACTGGCAAGTTGCTCATATCACCCTCTAATCCATTTCCAGATTAAGAAGACCGAAGTACAGTGCTTCTTTAAGTTCTGCCTGATTGAACTGAGCATCCCAAAGGATAGGACGCTGACCCTTCCAGCGTTTGGAAAGGAACTCGCGCAGACTGTCCACACCATCACGGCCTTCGAAAAGGTCACGATCATACATGTGCGCAGCAATACGCGCACCACAGAATGCGCCCTGACAAGACCCTTTACCTACACGGCTACGCAGACCAACCGCCTGAATACGCGGCTTTTCGTCTGGACCGAAGGAATCAAGGATAGCGTCAACAGCACTCTTAGGTACAATTTCACATTCACAAAGGAGGTGGTCATCAGAATTATGGCGACGCATCCACTCACGCTTGGTGAGAATGGAAGGCTCCGCCCATTCTGTCTGAACATAATCAGGGAGAACAGTACCGCGGGTGAGACAAGGGGCATCAACCTTAAGTCGGTTACAGACAAGGTCAGCGCACCGCTCTGCCATAAGGCGGTAGGTAGTAAGTTTACCACCGGTGATGGTGATAAAGTTATCAAGGCTTTCAGATTCGTGATCAATCAGTGCGTAGCCACGGCTTGCGGCACGGTCACTGGAAGATTCACCAAGCTGAACCAGCGGGCGAACGCCAGCATATGCACGAACGTAACGACAGGTATCTAAGGCAGGTACCATCTGGGCGCCCTGGTCGATGTTGCGGTTGATCTCTTCGATGGACGGAGCCACGTTATCAAGATCTTCAACACGAACAGAAGTGGTACCTAATATAGAGACCGTGCCGCCAGGAACGAGAATATCGCCGTCTCCCGGAGGACGCAGTCGGTTAATCACACGATGGTTCAGTCGAGAAAGGGTTACTAGCAGGCTACCTTTTGCATATGTCATGCGAATGTTAGCACCTGCCATTTCTGCGACGTTAGCTGCCCATGCTCCGGTTGCGTTAATAAACTGATCAGCTTCGATAACAGACTTTTTACCGGTGCGGGTATTAACCACGCGGGCGCCGGTAATTGTGTCGCCATCTTTGCTAAAACCAAGCAGTTTCATGTAACGCTTATACACACCCCCGTGTGCTTCAGCGTCTGCAACGTTCTCAAGGGAAAGCTTGAACGGATCAATTGATGCATCTTCAACTTCATAAGCTGCTATTACATCAGGGTTAAGGTTAGGCTCGAGTTTTAAGGCCTCTTCAGGGCTAATTTCCCTGCACGGCACTCCAGCTTTCTCACAGTTAATAGGGAACTGTTTGACATATGCTTCATCATCGCCTTTCACTGCTACAAACAAACCGCCTGTATTTTCAATGCAGTGAGGAGCAAATTCTTTGATGATGTCCCCTTCAACCTTACACTCATTTGCAGAATGCGGGTCAGTGGTCACATAACGGGCACCACTGTGGAGCAAACCGTGGTTGCCGCCGGAAGCTCCGGCGTTCACGTCGCGTTGCTCAATAAGCATGCATTCTACGCCCCGAAGGGCTAAGTCTCTAAAAATACCGGTACCTGTTGCACCTGCACCGATAATAAGTACTTGAGTCTGCAAAAAAACCTCCAGACATCATGTATCACTAAACGATTATAACAACATAAACCAATGCAAAGAGTAGTACCCTTTGCTAACTGACGGCACAAATACAATTGTCTACCGTACAGTCTCACATTGAAACTAGCCGAACTATCACAGATATAAGACAGCGCAAAAAACATTTTGTCAGCCAGTATTAAGCCTACAAAACAGTAAAAAACACCCCTCGACTAGTATCGACTATATGTATGCAATTGAACCTATAATGTCCAGTCTGACTATCCATCCCCCAAAACTCTAAGGAACCTAGAAAGTAGTTTTTTAGGTTAGCGAACACCGTTCACCTTGCTTAAATGACATTTGTCACTTATAGGTGATTGGCTAATGCGCTTTTTATAAGGCCGCTTAAGGAGATAAGCTTGAAGTCATCAACGACAAGAATTCAATATTTAGACGGTATTCGCTTCAAACGAGTTATCAACGCTGCAGCGAAGCGTCTCATTGAAAAACATGGTCATCTTAACGACATTAATGTCTTCCCCGTACCAGACGGAGACACCGGCAGTAACATGGCCGGTACTATGGATAATGTTGTTAAAAAATCTGCCAACGCACTTGACCAGTCAATCGGCAAAATGAGTGAAGTTATTGCGGAGAGCGCCCTTCTAGGTGCCCGTGGTAACTCCGGTGTTATTCTTGCTCAATTCCTTTGCGGTTTTTCTGAAGGTGTAAAAGGTCTACAACGAGTCACGCTCAAAGACTTTTCCGATGCTGCTTCCAATGCATCACAGCGTGCTCTTGAAGCTATATCCGAACCTAAAGAAGGAACTATCCTTACTGTTATTCGTGACTGGTCTGATCACCTGTCTGCGAATCATCAGAACTACAACAACTTTCACGATCTGTTGTACGATTCTCTCGAACATGCGAAAGTATCTGTACGTGCCACAAAAGAAAAACTTGCTGCACTGAAAGCTGCTGACGTAGTTGATGCTGGCGCTCTTGGTTTTGTATATCTACTCGAAGGCATTGTAGAATTTACAGAACGCGGCAACTTGAACAGACAGGAAGAACAAAGCATTATTCCTGAACCTTCAGGAGCCGTACACGACCGTGTCGCTGTTGACAGCCTTACATTCTCTTTCTGTACAGAATGTATGATTTCCGGTGAAGATATTGACCGCGATGCTCTTCGCGAAGAAATTGGTGCACTTGGCGACTCACTAGTTGTTGCAGGTACATCTGCTAAAATTCGTGTGCATGTACATACGAATGAGCCTGAAACCGTTTTCGAAATTGCTGAAAAATACGGCGAAGTCTCTCATCATAAGAAAGAAGATATGCTCGAGCAGCATAGAAATCTTCTTGCCGCCAAAGAGCAACGTACCGGCATTCTTACTGACTCAACCTGCGATCTACCAGACGAGTTACTAAAAAAATATGACATCCGTGTCGCACCGCTTAAGCTGTACATGGATGACAAAGAAATGCTGGATAAAGTGGATGTATCCACTGAAGAATTTAACAAAATGCTTCCGGATTCCAAGTCTGTAAAAACATCACAGCCGTCTCCGGGACATTACAAAGCACTCTACAAAGACCTTAACGAGAGCTATGAAGAAGTTGTGGCATTCGCCATTCCGAAGCACGTCTCATTAAGCTGCTCAAAAAACGTGTTCACGGTAAAACGAATCTTCGCTTTGCCATCACTCATGTTGAAGCACCGGAAAAGGCAAAACGCCTTGCTGCTATGATCAAAAAAGAATTTCATTCCGACATCGAATTTGTACTACAAGCATCTCCAGTTCTTGGCTGCTATAGTGGGCCGGGAGCATGTGGGGTATCAGTATTATGTGATTCCTAATCACCACTAGATAAAACACACCAAAAAAGCCGCTTAGTTTTCTAAGCGGCTTTTCTTATGTCAAATCGTATTCAGCAAAATCAAACAGTACGATACAAGTCCCTACTAGCCAGCGCAAAATATTACACTGAGCAGCGTATTCTGTCATACGCTTCACCAACAAGTCCAAGCCCGCCTTGAATATTTACTTTGAGCAAAGAAGTAAGAACCTCAGCATCCTTTTCACGTAGTGCCTTTATGATTCTCGCATGTTCTTCATTAAAGCGTACGCAGTCATTAGCTTTGTACTGATATAAGCTTAAGAACATCTCGATAAACTCCAGAAGTTTTTCAAGAATTGAATACAAGTGAGATAACTCAGCCCTACCTGCAATATACAGATGAAACTGACGATCTAACGCAAAGAAACCTTCATTGGTGGATTTCAGTTTAACCATCTGCGCGTGCAATTCCTCAAGCTCTTGAAAATCTACTTCATTCATATTTTCCATTGCAATGAGAGCTAGCTCAATTTCAATGTCGGCACGCATCTTATATATATACTCAATCTCTTTTTGCTTCGGTGGACTTGCAACGACTGCCCCTTTGTAAGGCACATTCCGAACAAGACCAGACCGGTCAAGGCGGAGCAAAGCTTCCCTGAGTGCTCCACGGCCTATCTGCAGTTCTGCCTCCAGATCTGCAAGTACAAGCCGTGTTCCGGGCAATTTTTTTCCTGACAATATTAAATCGCGAATTTTTTCATACGCTTTCAGATACTTCATATTTTCTGATTTCTTCAAGAGGCCCTCTCTTTATATGAAAGCACAACGAGTACCCCCTCGTCACGCAAACACCATTCTACACAGTTCGATAACGATCAAAACAACAATTCGTATCTCTTTCTCACTAGATCGCCCGATCAAATAGCCCAATTTTCTTCGACGGGACTATGTAGCCTTTTTTACACAAGATCAATACTAAAAAACACGCAGCATATTATTTATGTATTATTTTATGAAAGATTTTATGAAATATTTCATAAAATCTTGACGTATGAAAAAACTCCACTTAGTGTCCTCTTCAACACGTTGCATTTATGCCGCATTTCAACATGCACTAACCACTTTTGGAGTTCATATGGAATTTATCAAAAAGGCTCAAAAAACAGCTGAATCAAACAGTCAAAAAACACGTGAAATTGTAAAAAATATTTTAGACGACGTTGATGCTAGAGGCGAACAAGCTGTTCGCGAATTGGCAAAGAAATTTGATGGATGGGAAGGCGATTTCATTTTGAGTGATGAAAAAAAAGAACGTCTCATCAGCACTCTTTCTCAACGCAAAAAGGATGATATTCAATTCGCTCACGAGCAAGTTTCAAAATTTGCTTTGGCGCAGCGCGAAAGCCTAAAAGCATTTGAAGTAGAAACCCGCCCCGGCGTTCGGCTCGGACAGCGAATCACACCTATGGATGTTGCTGGTTGTTATGTACCGGGGGGACGTTTTGCCCATGCATGTTCTGCAGTAATGAGTGTTGCCACTGCTAAAGCAGCAGGAGTTCCATTCGTTATCGCGTGTTCCCCACCACGAGGTGAAAGCATTGATCCGGCAGTGGCATATGCCATGGATATTTCCGGTGCAGACATCATTCTAGAAATGGGAGGAGTTCAGGCAATCGCGACAATGGCTAACGGTCTTTTCACCAACCGCCCTGCCAATATACTTGTTGGTCCGGGTAACGGATTTGTTGCAGAAGCAAAAGCCATGCTTGCAGGCTCTGGAAAATGCGGCATTGATGTTTTTGCAGGTCCTACTGAATCTGCAATTATCGCAGATAAAACAGCTGATCCTATAACTCTTGCAATTGACCTCGTATCACAGGCTGAACACGGATACGATTCACCGGTATGGCTCTATACTGATAGCCGCATAGTTGCAGAGCAAGTTCTGACACTCATGCCGAAAATTATTGCTCAGCATCCAGATCCAGACGTTGCAGGCTCCGCATGGCGCGACTATGGAGAGATTATTTTATGCAAGGATCGCGAAGAACTCTGCAAAGTGAATGATGAATATGCTGCAGAGCATGTACAGGTTATTGCAGAAGATCTCGACTGGTGGCTCGACAACCTCATGTCTTACGGCTCTCTCTTCCTCGGGGAAGGCAGTACGGTAGCCCACGGCGACAAATGCTCCGGCACAAACCACATCCTCCCGACCAAAAAAGCTGCTCACTTTAGCGGGGGCTTGAACGTACATAAATTTTTGAAAATTTTGACATATCAAGAGCTTGATAAAGAAGCGAACAAAACTTTCAGTGCAATCGCTTCACGTCTTTGCCG
Source organism: Halodesulfovibrio sp. MK-HDV (assembly GCF_009914765.1). Lineage (NCBI taxonomy): Bacteria > Pseudomonadati > Thermodesulfobacteriota > Desulfovibrionia > Desulfovibrionales > Desulfovibrionaceae > Halodesulfovibrio > Halodesulfovibrio sp. MK-HDV. The sequence goes on from NZ_WYDS01000009.1 coordinate 116,240, forward strand.
CGTGGAAGGTATGGAAGGGCACGCAAGAGCTTGTGACTGGCGCTTAGAAAAATATTTCCCTAATGAAGAGTGGGACTTTGAAGTCTACAAACACAAATTAGACTAGTCTTTCAAATCTTCTGAAAAGGAAATTTCTATGACAAAAGTATTCACAAAAGATTTTACACTGCAAGAAGCAATTCCTGAAGAAAGTATTGAAAACGCTATTGCCGTAATGCGCAGCGGAAAATTGCATCGCTACAATGTTGCAGAGGGCGAAAAAGGTGAAACCGCTCTTCTTGAAGAAGAGTTTGCACAATATATAGGCAAAAAATATTGCCTTGCATGCTCTTCGTGCGGAGCAGCTCTCTATCTTGCGCTGAAAGGACTTGGAGTTGCGGCAGGAGACAAGGTACTTTGCAATGCTTATACACTTGCTCCTGTTCCCGGTGCCATTGAAAATGCCGGCGCTAAAATTGAACTCGTAGAAATAACAGATGATTATACGATTGATTTGAAAGATCTGGAGCGTAAAGCTGCTGACTCAAAATCAAAATGGTTCATGCTGTCTCATATGCGCGGGCATATCGCAAATATGGATAGAATCATGGAAATCTGCCGCAAGTACGATCTCAAACTCATTGAAGACTGTGCACACACAATGGGCGGCACATGGGATGGCATCAAAAGTGGGTCTCTGGGACATGTAGCCTGCTACAGTTCACAAACCTACAAGCATATCAACTCCGGCGAAGGCGGACTTCTCGTAACAGACGACGAGCAACTTATCGCCCGCGCTATTATCCATTCTGGCTCATACATGCTGTATGAAAAACATACTGCCCGTCCTGACATGGAAGTATTTGAATCCATTAAAAAGATGGTTCCAAATTACAGCTCACGTATGGACAACCTGCGAGCAGCCATTCTTCGCCCGCAAATTCGCACCTTGGATGCCCAATGCGAACGCTGGAACACGCTCTACAGCGCCTTTGAGTCAGGGTTATCCAACATTGACGGTCTATCCTGTCCTACCCGAGACCCGCGTGAATATTACGTGGGAAGCTCAATTCAATTTAGCATTCCTTCTGCATCTGGTGATCAGATTCAGAAATTTCTTTCAGAAAACGAAAAACGAGGCGTCCAGATCAAATGGTTCGGAAGCGTTGAGCCTGTCGGCTTTACAAGCGCATACCATAGCTGGCGGTACTTTGGTGCCCTTCCGGAACTTCCGGAAACAAACCGTATCCTCGCTACAACATTTGATATCCGCGTTCCACTTACCTTTAATACAGACGATTGTGCATTAATCACGGAGATTATCCGTGAAGTGTATACCAAAATTTTCGGATAAATCCGGAGCGACTGAGGCACTAAAATCCCGTCTCTATAACAATTTAACGTAATGTTTTTTGGTACTTGAGTATCTTTCTATCATTTCACTTCTGTTCATCAAGAGTGCTACCAACACTGGCATAAACAGAAGCCGTAGAAGATAAGTATTCGATTTATATGAGGTTTAAATTAACTATGTAATTTGGAGGAGAATCGATGAAAAAATTTTTAACTCTCGCACTGATAATCAGCATGTGTACTTTCTTCAGCTTTGCGGATGCATCCGCCAAGCAGGTACTTAAGCTCGGCATGGGAGACCCGATTGATTCAGATCAGGGCGCACTTGCCACTCGATTCAAGGAAATCCTTGAAGGTCTCTCCAATGGTGAAATTCAGGTAGATTTATTTCCAAACGGAGCCATCGGAACCGAAACAGAAATGCTACAGAACGCCCGTGCAGGCACACTGGATTTCGCCATTATCGGTATCGGCAACGCAGTACCGTTTGTTAGAGAGCTTGGCACGCTAACTATGCCGTACCTTATTGAGAACTCGTATGATGCTGTAAAAGTTACTACTGGTAAACTTGGCAAATTCTGGAACACAGTAGCCAGCGAAAAAGGCGGTTTCCGCATTGTTGGCTGGACATATTCCAACTTCCGCCATCTCACAAACTCAGTACGCCCAGTTACATCACTTAAAGATGTTAAAGGGTTAAAAATTCGTATTCCACAAAACAACATTATCCTTTCCACACTCAAGGCATGGGACGCTAACCCAGTTCCAATGGCTTGGTCTGAAACATTCACTGCATTACAGCAGGGTGTGGTTGACGGACAGGATAACCCTTACATTGTTAACTACACCTCAAAGTTTCATGAAGTACAAACTCACTTAACTGAAATCCATTACCAATATTCCTTGCAACCACTTATTATGGGTACAGTAACCTTAGATAAGTTCTCCCCTGAAATGCGTGACATGGTGCTACGCGCGGGTATTGAAGCACAACAGTACTGTATTCTCTTCCAGACTTTGGAAGCTGAAAAAGCCAAACAGGCCATGCAGGCTAACGGTGTAAAGGTGAGCTACCTTACCGATGAAGACGAATGGAGAAAGAAGGCTGTCGAAAATGTATGGCCACAATTCTACGACTTCATCGGCGGCAAACAAAACCTCGATCTCGTTCTGAAGGCACTGGGTAAATCGTAATTTGTGTTGAAGAGGGAGGTGGTAACATCTCCCTCGTTTCAAGAGAGGGGACCATATATGAAGATAAAGCAAATTCTCCACATTGCTGACAACGTGGAAAGCATTTTATGCCAATGTCTCTTAAGCTTTTTTGTAGTAGTTCTTTTTTCGCAGATCATGCTACGCATGTGTTTTAACTACGTTCTTCCATGGAGTGAAGAAATTTCACGCTTCACATTTGTCTGGTTTGTATTCTTAGGTGCTGCCTATGCCGCACGATTAAATGCGCACAACAGGGTTTTAATTCAATTCAAATTGTTCCCCCCTATTGTGCAGAATATCTCTACTCTGTTTGCTGACCTTATTTGGATTGTTTTCAACATAGTCATGGTTATTAAAAGCGCTGAAGTTATTCAGCAGCTTACAAAATACACTTACTACTCTCCTGCATTAGGAGTCTCCATGGCATATGTTTACTGGATTTTTCCTATCAGCTTCTCACTTATGACCATACGTATCATTCAAGTTAACTACATTAAGTACATCTTGAAGCAAGAAATCGTAGATGTAGATAAAGTAGATATCAACGACCACACTTCTTTAACAGAATCTGAAGGATAGGAGTTTAAAATGTCCGCTGCATTCGTTTTATTCTCCGCATTTGTCTTTCTGCTCTTAATCGGTGCACCTATCACTGTGGCATTAGGCGTCGCATCAATGAGCGCTTTCCTTGTGGTGGGACAAGACCTTAGTACACTAGTACAAATTGCCTTCAGTTCAGTTAACTCTTTTCCCATTATGGCGTTACCTGCTTTTGTTCTTGCAGGTGCACTTATGGAATGTGCCGGTGTTTCCCGCCGACTTGTAAAAGTTGCTGAATCTATGGTTGGTACCATTGATGGCGGACTTGCCATTTCCACCACACTGGCATGCGTATTCTTTGGAGCTATTTCAGGTTCCGGCCCTGCTACAACTGCTGCTGTAGGCATGCTCATGATCCCTGCTATGTTCAAGAGGGGATATGACCATGGTTACGCTGCCGCAGCAACAGCAACAGCTGGCGGTATCGGAATCATCATTCCCCCTAGTATTCCAATGGTTATTTACGGCGTAACCGCCCAGGAATCCATTACAAAAATGTTTGTGGCCGGAGTTGTTCCAGGCTTGCTTATCTCACTTGGCTTAATTGTTCTTCACTATGTCCGGTGTCGTGGCAAGTCTCTTACTTTGGGTGCGGAACCTTGGTCTTTTACCAATATGAAACGATCCTTCCGCGAAGGCTTCTGGGCAATTCTTGCTCCTGTTGTTATCCTTGGCGGAATATATTCCGGTCTATTTACACCAACAGAAGCTGCTATTGTTTCAATTTTTTACACCCTCATTATCGGTATATTTGTCTACAAAGAAATGACTATCTCCGGCCTTATGAAGTCCTTGCAGACAACATCATGGCTTACCGGCCGCGTGCTGGTAATCATGTTCACTGCCTACGCGTTCGGTCGTCTTCTGGTGCAATATCATATTCCGGCCATGATTGCAGAAACGCTCCTGAGTGTAACAAGTGATGTCCATATCATCTGGGCTCTTGTTATCCTGTTTCTGCTTTTCATGGGAATGTTCATGGAAACTCTTGCTATCATTATGTTAGTAACACCTGTTCTCTTACCGGTAATGACCTCTCTTGGCGTAGACCCTATCCACTTCGGGGTTGTACTTGTATGCTGCTGTGGTGTGGGCTTTTCTACCCCGCCTCTGGGTGAAAATATGTTCATCGCTTCCGGCATTGCGGACATCTCTCTTGAAGAGATTTCCTACAAAGCGTTACCATTTTGCGCTGTTACGGTGGGGGCTATTTTCCTTATGGCATACTGCCCTGCCATAGTCCTATGGTTACCAAAACTCATGGGCTACTAACTAGCAAACCATTACCATCAGCATACTGCCAAGTCCCACGATGAACCGCAGCGTTGAAGTCAACGGCGCTGCGAGTTCATCAGGCAGTAATGCAACTCTTTATTTGCTACAACGAATCGTTCTCTGTGTACTATCCCGCAACTCGAAACAGATGGTGTACAAATGAAAAACTCAACATACGAAAAAGTGGCTGGCATTCTAGGTGGCATGGGGCCGGAAGCTACGGTTGATCTGCTTAACCGCATTATTCAGCTAACACCTGCAACAGACGATAATGATCATGTCCGATGTATTATCGACAATAATCCCAAGGTGCCCTCCCGCATCAAGGCGTTAATCGAGCACGTTGGCGAAAACCCCGGGCCTTGTATGGCTGAGATGGCACAGAAGCTGGAGGAATGGGGAGCAGATTTTTTATGTATCCCCTGCAATACAGCACATTATTATTACGACTATGCGAACAATGCTGTTTCCATCCCAGTGGTAAACCTCATTGACTTAACCGTAAAACATGTTCTTGAAACAAATCCGGAAATCAAGCGGGTCGGCGTTCTTTGTTCAACTGCCGTCATTTCCACGAAGCTATATGAAAATGGATTCGGTGAAATGAATGTTGAAGTCATATATCCGGAAGAGTCATTTCAAACCAGCCTGCTCGAAGTCATAAAAAGCATAAAAGCTGGTGATACAGGCGCGGAAGTTCAATCCTCATTTGCAAATATTGTTACCAATGTAATTGAGCAAGGATCTGAACTTATAGTCATAGCTTGTACTGAGTTAGGAATCATCAGTAATAATGTGTCATTTCCATTAGCAGACGCTACTAAGATATTAGCAGAAGAAATTATTGCGCGGGCTAAACACGTTTAGTTTTACTACCCACGAATTGTTCTACTAAACACTCATACTTCTCCCACGCTTTACGAAAAGGGCTGCCCACATCTGTGAGCAGCCCTTCTTTATTATTCATTATGCTTTTTGTTCTTGTGGTGGAATTCGCTTTATCCTGAAAAAGAGCGTGTACAACACCGGAACAATGACAAGTGTAAGTACCGTCGCAAAGGTCAGACCGAAGCAGATAGTTACAGCCATGGATGCCCAGAACCTATCAATAACAAGTGGGAGCATCCCGAGAACTGTTGACATAGCTGCCATAAGTACAGGACGAATACGACTGACGGATGATTCCAGTACGGCTGTATATGGTTCTTTTCCGCCTGCAATCTCCGCATCAATCTGATCAATCAAAATTACCGCATTCTTAATCAACATACCGGACAATGACAGGAAGCCCAACAGCGCAAGGAAGCCGAATGGCTGGCGCGTCAACAACAAGCCGGTCGTTACGCCAATAATAGAAAGCGGAACCGTAAGTGCAATAATCAACGGCTGGCGGTATGCGTTAAACAACATAACCACCACAAGAGCCATAATCAGAAACGTTACAGGCAATCCTTTCGCAACATATGAGCGCGACTCATTGGACTTATCCCAGTCTCCGCCCCACTCCAGAGAGTATCCGGCAGGCAAAACAAGAGACTCAATTGCCGGTTTAATTTTGCGACGCAATGTTTCAGCGGTTCCGACCCGTGGATCGCACTGCACTGTGATTGCACGTTGATGGTCTCTTCTACGAATGGTGGATTCTTCCCATCCTGTCGTAACGTCAGATACAAGCTGCCCCATCGGGATACCTTGTGTAGATTTTGTATTGTACACTTGAAGCATACGCATATCTTCTACGCGGTGGCGTTCATTCTCCGGTGGACGAAGAATTATCGGAAGCAACTTGTTCCCTTCACGATAGACTCCCATCGGCACGCCGTCATAGCCGCGCTTCATTGCCAATGCGACATCTTCACGGGTAACGCCAACACGAAGACCTCGAGCCTGAGAGTACTCAGCTTCAATCACTTTCACAGACTGACGCCAATCATCCCGCACATACTTTGCGGTAGGTTCAGCATGCATTACAGACTTTGCCTGCTCTGCGAGCTCATGAAGAACAGCGCGATCTGGACCTCTAAACCGTGCTTCAACTTTAAATTTAGCAGCAGCACCGAGTGGGAATTTGCGTACTCGCGGTTCAGCATACAAGAATTTCTCATCCAACTCTTTCTGAACAAAATCGATAGTCTCATCAAGACGCTCGGCACTGTTCATATTAAGAATCAACTGACCGTATGATGAGTTCGTAAACTCAGGCTCCAATGAAAGATAAAAACGTGTTCCACCGCCACCAACGAACGATGCCACACCTTCAATTGTGGGATAGTCCAGCAGGGTTTTTTCTAATTTTTGCAAATCATCAGAAACAATTTCAACATTGGTTCCTTCCGGCAACCAATAATCAACAATCAGCTGAGGGCGACGAGACTCTGGAAAAAATGTTTTATCAATATACTTAAAGTTAACAATAGCTGTCACCAACAGAACACCCATTATTGCAAGAGTTACCCAGCGGAAATGAATGCAGAGATCGAGTAACTTTTTATACGTAGTAAAAAAGACACCTGCATAGGGATCTTTGCCTTGCATATTTTCGGGTATTTTCAAACCAATGTAGCACCATAGTGCAGAGACCGTCATCGCAAGCAACCAGCTCACTAACAGTGACACGCCAACTACAACAAACAGCGACTCGCAAAACTCACCGGTGTTGTTGTCTGCAAGGTACACTGGCAAAAAGGCCAATGCTGCAACAATCGTTGCCCCGAGCAGCGGCCACGCGGTTTCTGAATATGTTTCCTTAGCGGCCTGCATCCGATTTTTACCGATCTGCAACTTAATCAACATACTCTCAGTCACAACAATGGCATTATCCACCAGCATGCCCAGTGCGATAATGAGTGCACCAAGTGAAATTCGCTGCAAGTCAACGTGAAGCCCGCGCATGATAAGAAAGGTTGTTGCAATGGTCAGCAATAGACCAAGTCCGATGAGAATCCCGCTTCGCATTCCCATGAAGATAAACAACAGGGCAACAACAATAAGCAGTGCAGCGCCAAGGTTCATCATAAATTCATCAATGGATTTTTGAACAAGGTCAGACTGCATTGCAACGACAGAAATTTCCATACCGATTGGCAAAAATTCCTTCAGTTCTTCAATACGCGCCTTAACCGCCTCACCCATCTCAATAACGTTGCCGCCTGAAACAGTTGAAGCCGCTATACCAAGTGACGGCAGACCGTTAAAACGCATCTGCTTTGAGACAGGCTCAACATACCCCTTACGTATGGTTGCAATATCGCGCAGAAGCACCATTTTATCAGAGGCACCGTGACTTACAATCAGATTGCCGACTGCCTCGACACTGTTAAACTCACCATTTACAGCAAGGCGTACGCGCTCTCGACCAAGGTTCACGCTACCTGAATCGACAACGAGGTTCTGTTTATCCAAAGCATTAAAAACCGATGCCGGAGGAATGCCACGTTCTGAAAGTGATGTGCTTGAAACATCAACGTAAATGCATTCCTGCTGTGCACCCCAAATTTCAACTTTTGCAACGTTCTTAACCAGCAAGAGTTCTTTGCGAAGCTCATCAACTTGATCTTTTAATTCGGCATACGAAAAACCATCACTGGTAACAGTAAGAAATACGCCATACACGTCACCAAAGTCATCACGAATGATAGACGGCTTTACTCCCGGAGGAAGCGTCGGCGCGACGTCGCGCATTTTCTTACGCAAGTCATCCCATATCTGCGGCAATTCTCGAGCGCGTTTACTTTCCTGAATATCAACCCAGACGACAGAAAGCCCGGGACGGGACATAGATCGGACATGCTTTAAGCTCTCCATCTGCTGAATCGCAGTTTCAAGCACATCCGTCACTTCATCTTCAACCTGAATAGTACTGGCACCAGGGTATTGGGTGATAACGATGGCGGTTTTTAACGTAAACTCAGGATCTTCAAGTTTGCCCATTTGAAAGTAAGAATACGCACCGGCAATAAAAAGAAGCAGTACAATAAACTGTGTTATCGCGCGTTTTTTAATAGATAATTCTGCTAAGTTCATGGCACCCACCTACTTACCGGAACTAAGCAGACGTACTTTCTGACCAGCAGACAAATAGTGTGCTCCCGCAGTAACAACCCACTCATCTTTTTTAAGACCACCAGTCACTTCAATTCCATTGGAATAAACCAGTCCAATGGTGACTGAACGGCGTTCAACCGAAGACGTCGAAGCATCAAACACCCAAACAGCAGACTGTCCTTCAGCATTTGCCACAACTGCTGTTTCCGGCAGAATGTAGTGAACAGTTACTCCTGTTTCTGCGAAATGTAATGTAACATTCGCAGCCATTCCCGGTAAAAAGCTTATGCCTTTAGGGCGCTTAAATTGAACAGTTAGTGGATATGTGCGAGTTTCCGGCTCTGCATCAAACGCAAGCTCTTTGACCTTAGCTGCGATGTGTTTACCCGGAAACGCTTCGAGCTCCACCGTGATGTTCTGGAGTTCTTTTTGACGGATAACGAGATTATCAGGAAGCCCGATGGTGATTTCAAGATTCTCAATATCCTGTAATTTCACGACAGGCTGTCCAGCTTGAATTGTCTGATAGTTATCCATATATTTTGCTGAAATGTGTCCACTAAATGGAGCTTCAAGCGATGCATAATCCAGATCAATTGTCGCTTTGTTAAGCTTTTCGGTCAGTGACTTCACTTTTGCCTGTGCACTCTTATAAGCAGCTTCTGCCTGATCAAAAGACGCCCTTGCTGCATTATTGTCTGCGACAAGCGTGCTATAGCGTGAGTAGCTCAACTGGGCTTCTGTGAGAGCAGCATGAGCGCCGAACAACTGCGCCTCAAGTCCGCGAACCTGAATTTTGTAATCCACAGTATCAAGAGCAGCAATCAGGCTGCCTTTTTTTACAAACTGTCCCATAACAATTGGGTAATTTGTAAGTTGCCCACTCACACGAAAAGCCAATGCCACCTCTGAAGTAGCCTCAACCTTACCCGGGAAAACACGGGTGGACACCTGATCCGCTGGCGCTACTTTCATTGCTTTTACGGGGCGAATAACTTCTGTAACTTTTTCTTCTTCACAGCCCGTTAGCAGCGGCACAAGACACAAAGCAATAATCACAATTTTCCGAAGCATGTAAACACCTACTCAGCTAATATACCATTTAGAAACAGATCATTGATAGAAGCAATCGTCTCATCGTCGAACTCACCTCTTGTAGCCTCGCTTCGGACAATCGTCTGACAAAAATCGAGGAACAATCGAGCAAGCACCTCTACATTTACCGGCTTAAACAGCCCTGACTCTATCCCGCGGGTAAACTGAATTATTAAATTTTTTTCAGCCATCTTTTGCCGTTCAGCAATCATGTCATCAACAACTTGATCCCCAGAGGAGCCAAAGCCATTTCCGACGATATTGTACAGCTTGATGTATTCGTACCGTCTTCTAAAAGCTGCGCGTCTTACCTGAAAAAAAGTTCCGATGATAGTCAGCGGATCTGCGTCACTTTGAAAAACAGGACGCAATTCGCTTGATATATCCTCAACTACGCCGATCATAATTTCTCTAAATAATTCTCGTTTACTTGAGAAAAATTTATATAACGTGCCAGTGGCAAATTCTGCCTCTGAAGCTATTTCCTGCATAGAAACAGAATGATACCCGTGCTCTGCGAACAAACGCATGGCGGCATCCATAATTTCCTTTCTATGCTGTTCTCTCTCCCGTTCCTTACGGGACAACGGCGTGGTACTCATACATTCCTCATTCATTCTATGAATTACTATTCATTTTTTTTAAGCAACCTTTTTTTTTCATAAATTTAAGGCAAATTCAATGTAAATAAAAAACTCCTGCAGATTTATAATCTGCAGGAGTTTTTTATTTACAACTAGTTATCCGATAAAACTAGAAACTATTCTACGTCATCAACCCATTTGGTCAACGTCGCAATAATTTTTCTAGCCTGATCAGGACTTGAGATATTAAACTTGGACTGAGCACGATACTCGCCGTTCATTTTACGGTAACGACGAATCATGTATTTCTCCGGCCCATAGTCATCTTTTTTATTGTCCCACTGCTGGTAACGGAAAATGATGGTAGTCCATGCGCCTTTTGTAAGAACGTCTTTATCGAGTTCTTTTACAACAAGGAGACCGCCCTCTTCATAATTAATAGTGAGTTCTTCAATTGTACTGCTCATGCTACTCCTCGCAATCTAGAAATATTGAGCTTGCGTACTACGCTATCGGCTTAGGTGCAAGGAAATAGAAGAACCTAATCCTCAAATCCTTCCATCTCTTCCTCAGCACCGTTTTCTGCTGCTGACTGCCAGATTTCAGGTGCTTCGCCCAAATGACGCTTAGCCTCACGCAGTCCTAGATTGAATGCCTTTATGTTTAACGCTTGAATCTTTGGTGGCAATGTTTCTTCCAAAGACTTGCGAATAATCCTCGGTTCTGCAAACGCAAGCAAATGCGTTACTGCACCAAGAACTATTGTATTTAATGTTAATTCATTGCCAATTTTTTCTTTGGCCAACTTTGTAAAGGGTAGACCAACAAACTGGTTTGTCGGTGCATGCTGTACAAGTTCTGAATCAACCAATAACACGCCACCGCGTTTAAGGGAACGATAGTACGCATTACACGCCGGCTGTGACAACGCCACTAGCAAATCAAGATTTTCCGTTTTAGGAAAACTAATCGCGGAGCTGCTTATTACAACATCCGCTCTGCTTGAACCGCCTCGGGCTTCGGGCCCATAGCTTTGTGTTTGCGTAACATTGTACCCATGCCCCAGCGCTAAGGAATGACCAAGCACACGGCCGAGCGTGATAAGCCCCTGCCCACCAGTGCCAGACAGACGAATCTCAAAACGCTCTATCTGCTGTAGCTCTTTCATGTGACTTACTCCTCTGCCTGCAAGGACTTACGCATTTCATCATAGCGATCTTCAAGCCCCGGCCTATCGAGATTCTGGAAAATTCCCGTAGGGATTCTGGTATCACCTTCTTTACGATTCTCAACTTTAACGGTGTTCTTCTTCAACCAGTTGTACATATCAACAACATGGCGGAATTTGTTTTTACGACCGTACTGTGTCGGGCATGGCGACAGTGCTTCCAGAACAGAGAATCCCGGATGCAGGATCGCCTGTTGCATTAATTTATCGAGCTGATTTGCATGGAAAGAGGTACTGCGTGCCACAAAGTTTGCACCGGCAGCTTTTGCTAATTCCACAGTATCAAACGGCTGTTCAAGCGAGCCATAGGGTGAAGTCATAGACAAATCACCCTGCGGAGTCGCCGGTGAACACTGCCCGCCTGTCATCCCATAAATCTGATTATTCAAAATGAGTGCAGTAACGCCGATGTTTCTGCGTGCTGCGTGGATAAGATGGTTGCCGCCAATAGACAGTGCATCTCCATCACCCATCACACAGATTACATTAAGCTCTGGATTCGCCATTTTGATACCGGTAGCAAAGGTCAGTGCTCTACCGTGTGCAGTATGTACTGTGTTGAAATCAACATATACTGCCATACGACCGGAACAACCAATACCGGCAACAAGAACTACGTTGTCTTTTTGAAGCTGTAAGGCATGAACACTACGCACAAGAGAGCCCAGAACGATACCATGCCCGCACCCAGCGCAGAACACATGCGGGAACTTTTTATTATGCCGCAGATATTCGTGGATAAGTTTTGTAACGTCAGACATGTCACACCTACAGTATAGCTTTGAGGATTTCAGACGGAGTAATAATCTGCCCATCCACACGGTTCAAAGTGCGGATACGGGAACGCCCGTTATTCACACGCTTCACCTCGCGGGACATCTGTCCCATATTCATTTCCGGCACAAGGAGATGCTCACACTGCATACATAATTTTTCTACAGCCGGACGTGCAAACGGGAATAAAGTTTTCAAAGTCAGCAACCCGACTTTATGCCCGCGTTCCCGAGCCTGATCCACTGCATGGTGGGCAGAACGGGCAACGCAGCCATATGCAATAACAGCATAGTCAGCATCTTCAAGACAGTATTCGTCTACCAGTACAACATCATGGTAGTAATTATCGATTTTCCGGAACAATCGAGTCATAAACTCGTTTACCTCGTCTGGTCGTGAGGTCGGATATCCCATCTGGTCATGGGTAAGCCCTGTAACATGACATCGATACCCCTGTCCGATCGGAGCCATTGCAGGAACACCGCGAGCTGCTTCGGCATACGGCTTGAACCATTCAGGTGGTACTGCAGGCTGCATACGTGACAGAACTTCCAGTTCATCTTCGAAAGGTATAGTAATTTTTTCTCTAGTATGAGCAGTCACTTCATCGATCAGTAAAATTACCGGAGTACGGTATTTTTCTGCCATGTTAAACGCAACGACAGTCATCTCCAGACATTCTTGAACAGTGGACGCGGATAACACGATAATCGGGTGATCGCCATGCGTTCCCCAGCGTGCCATTTGTACATCACCCTGTGCTGGTGATGTTGGCAAACCGGTACTTGGGCCACCGCGCATTACGTTTACAATAACAAGCGGTGCTTCCACCATACAGGCGTACCCGATGAGTTCCTGCTTAAGGGAAAACCCCGGGCCGGAAGTAGCAGTCATCGCCTTACGACCAGTTAACGAGGCGCCAATGGCTGCCCCCATACTGGCGATTTCATCTTCCATTTGTAAAAAAACACCATCTTCAGTACGTGGCAGGCGCTGCGCCATAATCTCCATGATCTCTGTAGATGGTGTTATAGGGTACCCCGCATAAAACGTGCACCCGGCCAATAGTGCTCCCTGAGCAACGGCCTCGTTGCCCTGAGCAAATAACTCTTTTCTTTTCCTACGCCTTCTGTGAGCCATATCTAGCCCTCTGCAACTGTTTTTTGAGGAGTTAAGTCTGATTCGCCCAATTCACAAGGTTCGCTTGTTTTACCAGCACCGCCAGTTTCACCCGGCTCACAGCTAGTTCTACAATGCACACCGTTTCTAGAAACGTTCGGTCTGACCGCAATCGCAAAATCCGGACAGTGAAGTTCACAAAAACCACAGTTAATACACTCTTCCGGTCGAACCACCTCGGCTTTACCTAGCGCATTAAGTTGAAGAACCTTCCCCGGACAAAATGCAACACATAAGCCGCATCCTTTACACCAATCCGGGTACACACACACAAAAGTTTGGCCTTTATTCTTCTTTGGCATTGCCGCACCGGCACCTGTAGATTGTGGTGGCATTGCCACCGATGAAACCAAGCTCTCAACTTACCCAAAGCAAGAAGAGAGGAACCTTAAAGCTAGGGGGAAAGTACCATGAACAAATTGTACAAAATACTTACCTAGGCTGTTACATGCTGCTTAAGCTCACTGCAAGACAATTTAGATAATTTTGTCAGCAATAATATACTTTTATACAAACAATACTGTTTTGACGGTGTTTGACTTTTCAATCACCCACTTTTGCTCCCTATGGAAACATCAAGTGGTAAAGTGTAACAAACAATTAAATACGTCTGACACATGTCTTCCTTACTACTTGTTTCACACCAATTATTCGCTATCTTTTCAAACAAAAAAAGCTGAGGATGAGCATCCTCAGCTTACAAGCATTATTGTAACATTATATATACAGGCTTCAGTTTAAAAATAATCAGTCTGTTCTTTGTAACTTTATTCGTCCGTTTTTTCTTCTAATGGCATGCTATAAAAATATCCAACGCCGCGCACAGTTACAATACGCTCTGTTCTATCGCGTACGTCTCCAAGCTTTTTGCGTAGCTTGCTAATATGCACATCAATACTGCGATCATAAGGCGCAAGTTCTTTGCCCAACGCTTTTAACGAAATTAATTCACGAGGAACAGTCTGCCCCGCGGCATCAATCAACATTTCTAGAATAACATATTCCACATGCGTAAGCCCAAGACTCGCTCCGTTACGACGCACAAGCCTTGCACTGGTATCAAACTCAACACCATCAAACATGTAGGTACGACTACGTACAACTGAACCGACGTAATTTGTACGGCTTCTTCGCAGAATACTTCGGACACGGGCAATTAATTCCCGTTCTACTATCGGCTTCAATAAATAGTCATCCGCTCCCATCTCCAACGCAACAATCTTATCGACGTTATCTGATCGGGATGACAAGGCAACTATGGGGATTTGAGATTGACTCCGCATTGAAGCCAAAAAATCAAACCCATTCATATCCGGCAAATTCATCTCCATTATCAGCAGATCGTACGCGCCAGTAAGCTCCAACGCAGCAACTTCTACCGCGCTGTCACATACAGTACACGAGAAACGTTCTTCTCTTAGTGCCGCTGCATAGGCACCGCACGTTTCCTTATCTGAATCAACTAACAACAGAGAATACATATAATGTCCTAGTGGGCATTTTTTTCCGATGCCCGTCTTCTTTACATAGATAATACAAAATTGGTGCCAATCAGCCAGCACTTGAGACAGCTATATATAGATAGCTGAAAAGTGCCGCCAATAGCCGTGTGTGCGTTCTAAAGAAATATTAATAAAGTGGAAAGCGAAAGGTTACACCTTATTGGCATGGTCCGTGCTTTAGTAATAGCAAATAGAAATTTTACCTCACTGTGTGGCAATTTTTTCCGTCCGTCTTCTTTAGGAAAGAACACACTTGGAGGATTATATGGAATCTACTATTATTACAGAACGCACTATTACTTCTGCTCAGTGCCCAGCACCTACAAAAGCAAATTCTGAAGATGAGTACCTTGTTGCACTATGCATTGAAGGTAACCAGAGCGCATGGAATCGTTTCGTTTCTGAATTTGGTGCAATCATCCGCCATGCCGTAACATGGACTCTTACACACCACGGTGTTGCAACGGATGCTTCAGATGATGTTGTTCAGGATATATTTTTCCGTCTTATCAAATCAGAATACAAGCTACTTGAAAACTGGGACAGCTCGCGCGGAACATTAAAGACATGGCTCGCGGTTGTATCCAGAAGTGCAGCTATCGATTTCATCCGCACTGACCGAACCTATTTATATGATACTCTCGATGAACACGAGAACATTAAAGCAGACATGAGCGACCTTATGGATATGCCAGAACTGCCGCTCAACATTCTTTCAACCCGACAGAAAAGCGTACTTCAGTGCTTATACGGCGAAGAACTCACCGCAGTAGAAGCAGCCAAGCAACTCGACATTCATCCACAGACTGTTCGAAGCATTCACCACACAGCCTTGCAAAAGCTCCGCTCAGCGATGTTCCATTAAGAACTTTAACCTCTCCTTACTACATAATTAAGCTTTACTAGCTCCCATTTAGAAAAATGGGAGCTTTTTTACGTTTAAACACACAATCTTAACATGTTGATTATTAAGAGTTTATTTTAAAAACTTAAAAAAAGCATAAGAAAAGCAAAAAAATCTATTTATTTTGTAAACCTTTTTCCACTGGAGACGATTAGATATGTAACACGGCACTCATGGATGAGCGCCAACTACAAATCATTATTCAATATCTTCACGGAGGAAGTTATTATGGCATTAGCAATCAACAACAACCTGATGGCGAACAACGTTACCCGTAACCTGCAGGGTCACTACGGCAAACTCGGTCAGTCTACTCAGCGTTTATCTTCCGGACTTCGTGTTAGCTCTGCAGCAGACGATGCAGCTGGCCTCGCAATTCGTGAACTTATGCGCGCAGACATCGCAGCTCTTGCTCAGGGTTCTCGTAACGCAAACGACGGCATCTCAATGATCCAGACTGCGGACGGCGCACTTGGTGTTATTGACTCCAAACTCATCCGCATGAAAGAGCTTGCAGAACAGGCATCAACTGATACTTACACTACTGATCAGCGCAAATTGATCAACCAAGAATATCAGGCCATGGCTAAAGAAATCAACCGTATCGCTCAGGATACTGATTTCAACGAAAAAATACTTCTCGATGGTACTGGAATTGCTGTTGCATCTGCTACTGGCACAGCTGCCGGTCTCACTAACGGCAGTAAAACAGTTACTGATTACACAACTGAAATTACTGCTGCCGCAGCCGCTGACACCATAACCGTTACAAATAATGATCGTTTTGGTTTTACAACAACAGACACTTATCTCTCTGATGCTGCAGGCCAAAAACTTGAGTACACTCAGATTGATGCTGGAACAGTTAAAGTAAGCAACGATACCTTTGGCGGTGCTAAAACTTCTGCTATTACTAACAGCACTACTGTTAGAGATCTTTATCTGAAAGGTATCGCCAACGACAACCTTACCATCGAAGTTGGTGATGGTACAACTTGGACAGCGGCAAGTACTGCTGGTGCTACTACTGCTGGTGCTGCTGGTCAGAGCATGCGTATTACTTATAATGACGGTGATAAAAAACGAGTTGACATCATCTCAAATAGTGACGCCGCCGGTGTAGTTACATTCACAAAAGCTACTGGCGCATTGAGCACTGCTTCTGCTACTACTGCTGGTGCCTATTCAGCAAGCAGCACAGAATCTACAAGTGTCAATATTCATTTTGGCTCTAGCAGTGCAGCAACTGACAGCTATGACGTAAACATTGGTCGTTCTGATGCTGACTACCTTGGAATTGGTCAGTCTGCTGGTGACCATGTATTGACTACTGACAGTGCTAAAGTAGCACTTGAAAACATCAAAAACGCTATTGAAACAAAAGATGCGACTCGTGCTGAACTGGGTGCTACCCAGAACCGTCTTTCTGCTACTGTTGAAAACATCTCAATTCAGAAAGAAAACCTTCAGGCTGCTGAGTCCCGTATCTCTGACGTAGACGTAGCAACTGAAATGACTGAATTCAACAAACAGCAGATCCTTGCTAACGCAGCAATTTCCATGCTTTCTCAGGCAAACAACCTGCCTAAGATGGCTCAGAAACTCCTCGGCTAGTAAGACCATCAGCACTTATTCGAATGTTACCCCTGCCTCATATGAGGCAGGGGTTTTCTTTTTTCGATAACCAACAGCTAAAACTCCTAATTATATTCAACCACGACTCCTCCTCTGTACTTCCACATGCCACAGAATGAAGGTCGTTCCCAATCTTAACCATCCTTCTCCTCAGTCAATTCCTTCTTCAAGCACGTTAACAAATATAATACGTGTGCTTTATCCACCTACTACAAGGCATAACGGTTTTAGCATTTTTACTTATTTCATTGCCCCTTTCTCTCAAACCCTTTTCCTCTTACACGAAAAGCTTATCTTCTTATCAACTATTACAAGGTAGCATTCACTTTCTCCTACTCTCTTCACAAAAATTAGCGCCTCAATAAATGCAAGCACCTCCCCCTGCCCTCTGTCATAAAACAAAAAAAAGGGTGGTGCCCTTTGGACACCACCCTTTCTACATGAAATATAATTAGTCGTTATCTGCTAACTGACTTTTTAGCTGAAAATCGAGCATCGACTGAATGCCTTTATATTGCGATAATGTTTTTTCTGTTTTTGCATACTTCGCAATCAATCGTT
The DNA here is from genome assembly GCF_009914765.1 of Halodesulfovibrio sp. MK-HDV. Taxonomy (NCBI): domain Bacteria; kingdom Pseudomonadati; phylum Thermodesulfobacteriota; class Desulfovibrionia; order Desulfovibrionales; family Desulfovibrionaceae; genus Halodesulfovibrio; species Halodesulfovibrio sp. MK-HDV. The sequence goes on from NZ_WYDS01000009.1 coordinate 134,168, forward strand.
TTTCCAAGGCATCGACTCGAGCCAACTCATCTTCTAATCTTTTATTAAGCCCAGAATACGGGTTCTTTAGTTGATCCGTATACTTCTCAATCAATACATTAAAAGTGCCTTTTTCTAGCTCGGTAATAGCATCCAAGGCTTTAATCGTTGCCTGAACTTTACCTTCTTTAATGGCTATTTTTGCAGAATGTACTCCTGCTGTAGTGTCAACAACCTTAAAGGCCAAGCCCTTTCCTTCACCTTTACCATCATCTTTAATAGTGGCAATTCCTGTCGCAGGGGTATAGCCAACCGATCGATCAACTCCGTTGATCTTCATAGTAATTGCAGCTTCGCCCCCAGTAGTTGGAAGAGCTCCACCATCGTATTCAATTTCGTATACACCTGCTTTTGTTAATTCGAGATCATACATACTACTCTTAAATTCTAACACGGAGTCATCAGAACTAACGGCTTGACCATTCGCAGCAAAGACACTGGCAACTGCTTCTGGATTTTCTTTCAACAAGTCCATAAAGGTTTGCTTGCCGTCTTTAATAATAACGGCATCTTTATCAAATTCAAGCTTACCCATATCCTTGTCACCAGTTTCAGCAATGGTTTTAACTCCAAGAGCCGAAAGGGCTAGGTAAGGATCGTTAGCAACTCCTTCTCCCTGAAGAAATCCATCTCCCTGTGTCGCAAGAATATTCTTTAAGGTGTTCTCAACAGACTTAATCTGTGAACTACCTTTGAGGCTATAATTTACACCTTTTTTATCTAGCTCTTCATTCTCGTAGTCCTTAACAAGATCAAAACCAGTACGAAGTTCATTTGTTAACTGAACAAATTTTTCTACATTAGCTACAATGGCATCATAATCAGTGTCAATTTTGAGAGTTACTTTTGCCCCAGTCTCTGCTGCGTTCAAATTATATGTAACACCCTCTGTTACATCACTAATTGAGTTGGTGTCGCGCTCAAGTTCGATTCCGTCAATATTAAATTTAGCATTTTTTGATGCCACAGCAATCGTGGCAAAAGAAGGATCAAGAGGGTCAAGCAGAGTACCATCAGCCTTGCCTTGGAGCACTGATTCTAACTCTGTTGACAATTCTATGTCGTGCTCTTTCCCTAACTCCATACCCCGAAGTTGAATTTTGAATTTATCGTCGCGTCCGAGCTCAACTACAGAACCTTTCAAGTTATTATCTGAAGCGGTAGAAATAGCTGATGCCAAAGCTTTTGCAGTCATTCCAGACTTAACAGTCACTGAATAATCTTTGCCATCATATTTAAATGTCATAGCTTTTTCAGGCCCAGTATAGACTACTTCATCAAGGTCACTTGATGTTGCGGTTGCCACTTCAGCCAATTGCGTTACTTCCAGAGAGTGCACACCTTCCAGAGCACCTGCCTTAACAGTCGCAGTAGCAATATCACTTTTTGAAGAACTAGCTTTCTTTACAAGAAACTCATCAAGACTATCCATTGATTCAAGTTGCTTCTTGTATGTCAAAAGAGTGCGATTGAGCCCCTCAATCTGCTCTTTTTTGAAATTTACTTCAGCCTGTTCTTTAGACAGTTGATTATAACGAAACTTTTCCATCTTAACTGTCGCATCAATAATGGAGTTAAAATCAGTTTTCGTTGACCAGCCCGCATAGACTGTTTTGGATGACCAGTAATCAGACATAACTCACTCCTACCTCAAAAAGTCGAGCAAACTTAAATTCATTACTTTTGCACTTGTAGAGAGGACAGATTTATAAATATATTTTGCGCGATCAGATTCATTTGTTACTGCTGTAACATCAATGTTCTGAATTGAAGAAATCCGTGATTCAGTGGACATCTTGCTTTTGCTGTGTGCATCTAACGCAAAATTCAAGCGATTCTGTCGTCCGCCAAGCACGCCTGTTTCAGTGGTGATATGTTCATTAGCTAACTTTAGGTCGCCTAAACATTTCTTCACACCATCCTGATCGTCCATTTCTAAAGAAGCTATAAGATTTCCTACAACTTCAAAGATATTTCTTTCTGGATCGAGCCCATCAACAGGTTCAGTAGCACCTGTTGCTTTATCTGAATAAATACCGCCAAAGAAATTTGAGCCGACACTGTTAACCTGAACACTGTTGCCTTCACTAATTTCTACACGAATCGCAGAGTCAATCGGGTTAACAAGAAACTGTTCACCTTTCAGCAAAGCACCTGTACCACCAATATCAACCTGTCCTCCGGGGACATTCAAGAACTGGTCTGATGACGCGGTTGCTCTAACCCAAGACGCGCCATTATCAAGACTATAAGAATATTCAAGTGCACCTATCGGCGGAGCAGGTAGTACCGGAGCAGGCGTTGTTCCAGGAATACTTACAGAAGGATCATTTTCGATCCGAATAGCTATTGGACTTTTAAATACGCCTTTAGCTACAGGGGTAAGGCCAGGGTTAGCACCGTAGTATGCTGACTTTGCTTCACCATCAATGGAACCAGTGTAAATTGCAGCAGGTCTGATCACCATTGAGGTGTCCTGTTTTATCTCTTCACCTGCTGTGAAGTTTACTTCAACTCCACCAAGCTGCACTGAAAGAGTGCCTGCACCCGCTGGAATAGTAGTATCTTTCCAAGTTGCTCCCCCATCTTCTGAGAACTTAAATGGAATAGCTGCGGCACCAACGTTCTGCGTTGCTGTTGGTACTGGAAATTTAATCGCGACACTTTTTTTAGCGTCACCCTTAATACTATGTACAAGCGTTTGATTAGCATTTTTAACAGTTGCACCTAACCCGACTTCATACGCTGGTTTATTAATCGCAGCACCAGCAAATAATGAGTTACCTGCGTAGTCACCATTGGTAAGACCAATAAGCTGAACCTGAAGTTCGCGAAGTTCAGTTGCAATCAAATCGCGCTGTTGATCAGTGACAGTACCCGTAGAACCCTGGTTTGCCAGTTCCTGCATACGGATAATTGTTTTACTGATTGTGCCAAGCTGTTCGTTAGCAGTATCAAGCCACCCTTTGGCAGACTGAATATTTTCATCATACTGAGCTAATGAGTTGATGTGTGACTGCAGATCAAGAACCATTGCCGCCCCGCTAGGGTCATCTGAAGGACGGTTAATACGCTTTTGACTGGCAGCCTGTTCACCAATACGAAGGATTTCGCTCATTGAGCTTGTCATACCATTAAGGGACTGGGTGTATATCATACTATTGGAAATACGCATTATAACTCTCCTACACTAAGACTTCAGTCTAAGGATGGTGTCAAACATTTCATTTGCTGTGGTGATCAACTTAGATGCAGCATCAAAACTACTTTTATACTTAGTTAAGTTCATAAGCTCTTCATCTCTGTTTACACCGGCCTCAGACTGCTGACGTTTCTCAAGATCTTTACTTACAGTTTCGTTATAGACCTTGTTTCGTGATGCACCATCCATGTCAGCACCAACAAGCGCAGTCAGTGCGCTCAAATGCTTTGTGAATGTTGTAGAAGTACTTGTATGAATAGTATCCAGTGTGACGGCCTTATCCATTAACTTGTGTAACGCAGTCGCATTGGTATTATCGCCGCTGTTAACAAGTCCGAGCCCGTTAACAACACCTGCATTAATTCGTTTTGGGTCATTTTTAATACGTGCTTCAAGCTCAATATCTGCATTACTTGAACCACTGAAGTACGTATTGAGCCCCATGGCAGCAAGAACGCCTGAAGTATCTCCTGCAAACTCAAAACTTCCATCTGCTGTTCTTGAATTCAGCTTTAACTTACCACCTTCAATGGTAGCCAACATCTTTGGGGCACCAGTCGGTGTATCATTTATTGCATCAACAAGATCTTGCAAACTCATGCCTGGAGTTACAGGAATTTCAACTCGACCACCATCAGGGGCGCCCTGTGCTGTATATGTCTGAAGACTCAAAGTTCCATCAGTAATTTTATTCCCAAAAGTTAAGTTGGACTTGTTCAACGCTACGGTTGGGTCAACAACTGCATTGGTACTTATTGTTTCTTTGTAGTGCTCAAGTCCTGCCCCCTGTGAATGCTGATAATTGGTCTGCCAGATCAGTTCTTTTGTAAAGGCATCCATGCGCTCACGGTAACTTGCAATGCCACTGTCGCGAGCTGCCAACAAACCACCGAGACGCCCACCGCTAAGGCGACCTGCCTCATTTCCATAACCACCCAACGGGGTAATATTAACATGGTGTGCAGTTGTTTTTTTCCAGTACACAGCATCTTTGGCCACAACATTAAAGGAGTCAGCTTTTGACAAATCTGTTGCGGGAGCAGAATCTTCGAACCAAATGGAAACACCGTTAACAACTACTTTGTTATCTACATCACCAGATTGGAATTTACGCTCAACGCCTGATTCATCTGCAAGCCACGTTTTGCCACCGTCAGTTGAGATCCTGAATTCTGCAGTGCCAACCGCGCCCGTATTAAGCATTTCAACCTTAAGCTCCTGAGAGCTCTGGCCTTCAAATTTGATGGCACCGTTAAAAGCAGAACCAGTCGCCAAGTTTGTTGTGGCCTCTGGTCCCTTTTGAACCAATTCAAATGCGTTAATACCATCCACAAGTGTTTGACCAGCTTGAGTAATAACGGTGAAGGAACCGTCAGTCTGATGGATTGACTTAATAGGAAGTAACTCTCCAAGACTGCGGATCTTACGATCGCGTTCGTCCTGCAAAATGAGGTTTTCCGGCTGGGCCATAATGCCACGGTTCAATTCAGCAATATCTTTCATTAATCCGTTGGCATCATTAACGCCGAGCTCAATAGCTGTGTCAGTTGCCTGCTGCTCCTGCTTCAGAGAAGCACTCATTGTATGGAGCATTGTTGCCAAAGTGTTGGAGTACTCTGAAAGCTCCATCCGGTACGCAGAACTATCTGCGTCCTGAGTAAGGGCGTTCCAGCTTGAAAAGTACTTATCGAGCGCAGCAGAAAGTCCGTAATCTTTTTCGCCCTGCTTAAATAATGATTCAACGCTATACAATGTTTCCGCTTTTGCATTCCAAAACTGCTGCTGACCATTAGAGGACAAGTACTGCTGTTCAACAAAGTAATTGTAATGACGATTGAAATTAACCGCTTCAGCTCCAGTACCAAACTGTAAGCCGTTGCGCATAATTGGTGATCGTGAAGCGTAATTTACTGTAGTACGTGCGTAACCTTTCGTATTCTCATTGCTGAGGTTATTACTGGTGACGCTGATGCCAAGCTTGGCATTCATCATTGCATTATTGCCGATGGACATAAGATCATAAATAGACATTCTGTGTGCTCCTCATAACAAACCGGGTGTGCCGTTACATTCCTAAGCCGCTACATTGCTTTAGCAACGGCACATCAAATCAACTGACTATCGTTTAAGATTGATTGCTTCCTGAAGCATCTCATCAGATGTTGTAATCACTTTAGAGTTAGACTGATAACCACGCTGGGTAGTAATCAATTTAACCATCTGGCGAGACATATCTACGTTAGACAGTTCCAAGGTATTAGAGGATACAGTACCAAGGCGACCTGTATTTGCTGTGCCGATTACAGCCTCACCTGAAGAGGTGCTCTGAGCAAAAAGGTTGCCACCCTGAAGAGAAAGTCCCTGTCTGTTAGCAAAGTCTGCGAGACCAAGAACAAACAATTCTTCTCTACGACCGTTTGAATAACGACCGGAAACCACACCGTTTCTATCAACAGTTACTTCCTGAAGGAAACCAGCTGTATAGCCGTCCTGATTCATGCTGTGAGTTGTAGAAGCGAGATCGTATGAAGTTGCTGATTTATTAGTCTTATTAATATCTGCAGTTGCAATACTTGCAATATTCGCAACATTTGTCTCAGCATCAGCCATTGTTTGAGTGGCGTTCACATACTGTTTGGTAGCACTTTTTGAACTCATGCCGAAATCAAGAGCAATTCGCTCGGGTTTTTCGCCAGAAGACACATCATTAGTGTCGTTTACACCAGTAAGGTTAGAGAAGTTAGCAGTGAAAATCGGAAAACCATTTTCATCAAATTCAGCAGGCTTCCAACTTGCTTTAGCGTCTGCATTAGCAGGGGTAGCAAGAGCGCCTGCGTCATAAGTGTAAGCAGACATGTTTTCCATTGCGCCTGCGCTGTTGAAACTCATGGTTCCAGCCATCAAAAGTCCTTTCGCCTTTCGTGTAAAGGCAGCTGCGGGAGGGGCAACAACAGCAGGAACTTCCATTGCGGTACGGCCATCTTCATCAGGGTTGGTTGTAACAATGTATTCCCAAGTAAGCTTTCCGTCTTTATCTCTCGCTTTATCAAAATAAACGGTTACTTCATGAGCAGAACCGGCTTTGTCAAAAACATTAATTGTTTTCTGATACGAGTACGCATCATCACCAAGCGGCTTTGTTGGAGAGGCAGACCCATCCCATTTTGAGAAAAGCGCAAACATATCAGTTGCCTGAGTGCCAGTTGGAGCAACTGCAGGTGTCGTTTTATCAACAGCTTTTTTAGACAGGTTAATTGAAAGAGACACGATAGATGATTCTTTTGGTTCAGACTGGAATGAGTCCAGTTTAAGATCGCCAATAGCACCCTTTGTAACAGATGCTTCTGTTTTACCAGCTTCCCAACCCTGAACTCTCAATCCCTGAGGGTTAACAAGGTAGCCCTCTTTGTTGAAATTGAAGTTACCGGCACGTGTGTAAAATTTAGAACCATTTAAGGAGTCATTCACCATAAAGAAGCCACGGCCACCGAGAGCAACGTCTGTTACAGAACCGGTATTTTCGTATGCACCCTGTGAAAAATCCTGATAAATAGATGAAACACGAGCACCGTGACCAATCTGACCAACTGATGCGCCCAATGTCTTGCTGGAATAGAAAAGATCTTCAAACTGAACGTTTCCGCTCTTAAAGCCAACAGTACTTGTGTTAGCAATGTTGTTACCGAGCACTGACATGCGCTCTGCGTGAGTAGTAAGACCAGAAATGCCAGTGTACATAGATCCCATAACGCTCATAAATGCCTCCTTAGAAGCCGTAAATTCTGTGGGTAAATTTTGCCTATAATTTTATGTAGTTTTGTTAAGAAGGTGGGGTAAAAATTTCCGTCACCTTCTTAATAACTAACTCTATCCTTATAGTAGGCTTAACTGTTTTCGTTCTTGCTTTCTTCTTCGTCTTCAGTAGAAGGCTGCTCTACCCTTGTAATATCAATGAGATTTACAGTGCGGCCGCCTTCAAGTTCGAGAACAGTCTTTCCATCTTGCGAAGTAACGCCTGTAACCTTACCAGCAACTTTCGAGCCAACTTTAATAAGTTTACCGTTTTCATCGCGTGCTTCGAAACCGACAGAATATTGACCCTCAGGTAATTTACCCTGTGAGTTAGTACCATCCCAAGTAAAGGTATGTTCGCCTTTACCAGTTCCAGGCAGAACAATTGTATCAACGATTCGTTTTGAGGAATCATATACATGCGCCTTAACTGTTTCGACTTCATCAGGGACGGTGTAGTACACAGGACTACATCCAGAAGCTCCTTTATGAATCTTATCACCACCAGCAACAACAGCTTTACCAATGTAGCCAACAGCGCTGGTTACATTGATCGCACCAAGTGCTGTATTGGAATTTTTCGCAGTACCGTTTAATTCAGTAAGCTGCTCAAGTGAGGAGAACTGAGCTAACTGTGCAAGCATCTGGGTATCGTCAGAAGGTTTTAACGGGTTCTGATTCGACATCTGCGCCGTTAAAAGCTTCATAAAGTCATCCTTTCCAAGTTCTGACTTTGGAGCCCTTGCTGAGAGATCCCTTGAATGTGTTGAGTTCAAATATTCAGTTGTAGATACTTGCATGTGTTTTCTCCTCCTTGAGATTATTGACGTGCGATTAACAGGATGAAAGAATTCTTCTAAGCTCGAGAACTTCTGAACGACATTCACGGCATGATGCCATGTGCCCTTCAACTTCTTTTCTACGAGCTATCGGAAGTTTCTTATCAAGATACGCGGCGACATCATTGTGTCCGGGACAAGCTTCCTTGCTTGTTGAAAGCCCTTCCTCAATGGTTCCGCCGTAGACCAGCTCAAGCCAGCTTGAAGATTTTTTTTGATTTCATTTCGAATGCTCCTTACTTCTTGGCATGTTCACCTATAGGTACGAAAGAAGAGGGGCGGATCATCCATTAACCATTTCTAAAGTTTTCTAAAGTTTTCTTAATATTCACCTTTGGCCTCAAAATACTTCGACAAAACAATCGGTTAGACATAAAAAAAGAGCCGCATTACTGCGACTCTTTTAGACAATCTTTATGAAGATTAGGGTATTTTAACGACTGCGGCCTCGAGTAACCGCAAATTTCTTCGAATCAATTCCGTATTTTTTAACTTTGTAGTTAACGATACGATAACTAACGCGAAGGTCGCGTGCTGCCTGAAGCATATTGCCTCTAGCTTTTTTAAGAGCATCAACAAGAAGTTCCTGCTCAAATTTAGCCACAGCTTCGCAAAAAGAAAGATTTGAGTCTGTCGCAGTACTTTCCGCTGTCTGTAAAGAAGGCGGAAGGTGATATGTACGAATAACCTGCTCATCACAAACCAGAACAGCACGTTCGATGCAGTTCTTCAATTCACGGATGTTTCCAGGCCAATGGTATTGCATAAGCAAATCAATAGCTGGTGTGGAAATACGTTTAATGTTTCGTTCGTATTCTTCTGCATAGGTAGAAAGAAAATGCTCAGCAAGCGGCAGAATATCTTCACGACGCTCGCGAAGAGGCGGAATGAATACTGGGAACACATTAATACGATAGTACAAGTCTTCACGAAACTCGCCTTTTTCAACAAGCTCTTCCAGCGGACGATGCGTTGCACAAATAAGGCGTACATCTACGGACAATGTTTTTTCACTGCCGAGACGCTGAATTTCTTGCTCCTGAATTGCGCGCAGTACTTTTGCCTGAGCCGTAGGGCTTAACTCGCCTACTTCATCAAGGAACAACGTGCCGTTGTTTGCAAGCTCGAATAAGCCTTTTTTGTCCTGCACAGCACCGGTAAATGCACCCTTCTGATAGCCGAAAAGTTCACTTTCAACTAATTCAGACGGCAACGCAGCGCAGTTCAGCTTAATAAGCGGATTGTCACGACGAGGGCTAGCCTGATGAATAGCTTCAGCAAGTAATTCTTTACCAGTACCAGACTCACCGCGAAGCAATGCGGTAGCACGACTCGGGCCAACCTGAGAAATCTGGTTAAGCACAAGCTTCATAGATTTTGAGGCCACAATAATATTGGCGGGAGCAGCGTTAATATCCGCAAAATCTCCACCACCAAGACCCTGTGCCAGCATATGATTCTGACGCGCAATTTCTTCCTGCAAATATGTTGCATGGTTTGCAACCATACCTGCTACTACTTCCAAAAAGCGCGTTTGTCCTTCAAGACTTGCAGAGGTATCACTCGGCAAATCGACACTCAATGTACCAATAACTTCACCGGCAGAACCTTCACGGCCCGGAACGGTAATAGGCACACAAATAAATGCCAGCTCTGCCAGCTCTTCTTCCGTACGACCAAATGCTTTGTTCAAGAACGCAGGATGATCCTTCATTCTTGAAACGATAACAGGTGCACCGGTAGTAAATACCTGTCCTGTTACGCCAACACCCGGCTCGTATTCAATGGAATCGGCAGAATCGAGACCATGTGCGAGAGTCAGTTTAAGGGTGCGGGTTTCCGGATCAAAGATCACAATATGTGGTCTTCTGAAGTTGTGGTTTTCAGACAAAGTTTGCAGCAAAGACTTCAGTGTGGACTGAAATGGCTTTTGGGAGCCAAGTTCAGAAACAATGCACTGAAGAGTTCCCATATAAGGCTGCAGTTTGTCGTCTTGTAACGTAGTAACACTCATGTAATTTGATTCCTAAGCTCCGGTCATGCCCAGCTGTAGTGTGTAAAACAGCAGTCCGGAACGGGTTCAGCAATTATCTTATAGCTTAGCAGACAGGGGGTAGCATCTGCTTCAACACAAAACACGCATGGTGGCGTATTTTGCTCGCGCATATGAACCGACAAGACCCTTTTGCATAATGTTACCCCACACATACATTGTACATTTTTTCTGCACAGTAACTACAGTAATCATCATAACAGTAAATTAGCAAAAAAATGCTGTAGTTATTACTGTGACAACTTCCCGCACTCTATGTGGAAGTAATCAGCAAAAGGATATCGACGAAAAATTTATTTATTGTATTGCTCTTCTGTAACACGTTGTTGATGACGCACTTTCATAGTCTTTTAAAGTGGTCAGTCGCACAACGAATACCTGCATCTCCTTACTCAGCAGCCAACACTAGGTCAACCCCGACAGAATGCTCACCCGCTGTCAACAGTGCGTTCAGATTAGAAATACTCCTAAGCCACAAAAAGCTTAACTTTACATATAGTAACAATATCAAGCTATTAAACAATTTTACACTCGACATGTGTTACACTGTTTATTTATTCAATATCACCACTATTTTTTAAGCTTGAGATTCAAAGCAGCAATCTTATGTGCGTAGAACGACCTATTGGCTTCAGGCACATCTTTTTCAAGTTCTTTATATAATGTCACAGAAGTTTTCACATCACCGCTCTTCTCTGCCATAATGGCAAGCTGATGCTTCACAGGCAGCTTATAAGCATCTGATGCAGTCGGCAGCATTTGAGCTAACACATCCTGAGCTTTTTTATATTCGCCCATACGTGCGTACGCATCTGCTCTGCCTAATCCAGCGAGATCACGCATGCTGTCTACATTGAGCTTCTGTAATGAACCCCACGCTTCAGCAGCGGAGGCATAATCTTTAATACGTAAAGAAGATTTTGCAAGAGCAAGCAACGCTGCAGGACGAACCTGTTCAGGTGCTGTGGCCACAAAGGCTTTTAATGTCTCAAGCTGTGCCTCTGTTGAAGCACCTGCAGAAAGCGTTGCTAACGTTTCCTGAGCTTTAAGAATAGTTTGCTCATGCGTATAATTATAGATACCGGCACCAGCAATGGCGCTGACAAGCAAGAACAACCCTAAGGCGATTGCTTTTATGTGCTTCAGAACAAAATTGAGTAACGGGGCTGCTTCCTTAGAAACACTGTGTTGCAGAGATTCTACCAATACCGGGGAATGCGGTTCTTTTTGCTCAACCATGTTCGCTCCTAAAGTGTTCTCAGTATCTAATTGAAAAAACGCTTTTTTTGTAAGCCTATGTAACGAAATTGTCAAAATATATTGTTTTTTATAACGCCACAACGTATCCTAGATCATTACATTACAATGCACTCGACTACTTTTGAAGAACATCTTTAATAAGTTGAGACAACGTGCATCTCTTGCAGTTTCATCATCAAAGAGGTATTTCTTTGGATTGCTACAAGTTGTGCCTACGACTAAAATAGGCGTTACTGCTAGTAATATATCGGTACCAGACTATCACTCATGCACAGAAAGGTGCAAGAATCACATATCATTCGGTAAGCCCAAAATGTACAGGCTCTTTCCGAGACATAGCCGGAGGACAAATGGATACTCATCAACTGTTAGAAGACATGGGGAAAAAAGCATCTGCCGCCGCTCGTAAGCTCACAGCTGCAAGCCCGGAAATGAAAGCTAAAGCACTGATCCGTCTTTCTGAGCTTATCACTGAAAAGCATGGCGACATCACTGCTGCAAACAACATTGACCTAGCAAAGGCAGAAGAGAAAGGGCTTGATGCTCCACGGCTCAACCGTTTACGCCTTACTCCTGCAACAATTGCCGAAATGGCGGATGCTTGCACATTTATTGCGAACATGGATGACCCTGTGGGCGCTATTGAAACACAATGGCAGCGTCCTAACGGATTACTTGTCGGTAAAATGCGCATTCCGCTCGGCGTTATTGCTATGATTTACGAATCACGTCCTAACGTTACTATCGACTCCGGTATTCTTTGTCTTAAGGCTGGCAACGCAATTATTCTGCGTGGTGGTTCCGAAGCAATTAATTCCAACCTCGCGCTTGCAAAGTTGCTTCATGAAGCACTTGAGTATGCTGGTCTTCCTAAAGAATGTGTTCAGGTTGTGCCAACCACTGATCGCGAAGCAATTACAGCCATGTGCAAACTTGAAGAGCACATTGACGTAATCATTCCTCGCGGTGGCGAGACCCTCATCCGCAAAGTTGTGGAAATGGCTACCATGCCTGTCCTCAAACATTACGAAGGCGTTTGCCATGCATTCGTCGACAAAAGCGCAAACCTTGAAGAAGCCCTCAACATCATCATTAACGCAAAAACACAGCGCCCCGGCGTTTGTAATGCCCTCGAAGGCTTACTTGTACACAAAGATGTTGCGGACAAATTTTTGCCAATGGTTGCAACAAGGCTCGGTACCGAGCAAAACGTTGAGTTCCGAGCTTGTCCTCGTTCATTCTCAATGCTCGGCAAGACCGCCGTTGCCATGAAAGAATCAGACCCAGGCACTGAGTACCATGACCTTATCCTTTTAGTAAAAGTTGTAGATTCCATGCAGGAGTCACAGGATTACATCGCGGATAACGGATCGAACCACACAGAGATCATCTGCACTCAGGACTACAATCGCGCCTTGAAATTTATGCGCGAAGTTGATGCTTCCTGTGTATCTGTTAACGCTTCCACCCGTTTTAACGACGGAAGCCAGCTTGGACTCGGAGCCGAAATCGGCATCAGCACTTCCAAGCTTCACTCTTACGGCCCAATGGGTGTGAAAGAGCTTACCACCACAAAGTTTGTCATCTTCGGTCAGGGTCAGGTTCGTCAGTAACCGTCTGATATCTAAATTACGTATGACGAAGGGATGGAATATATATACTCCATCCCTTTTTTCATTGTAAAAAATTGCCAATTACACCTATCAATCTTCTTTGCACAGACTTCCAGATCGAACAAACTCACCATACAGAACAGGATATTGTATCAATCTGAATTAGCGTTTTTTTTCTTTGGCACGGTATACTATCACATGGTATGGTCGCATTAGTTTGCCATAATATAACCCGGTAACTTCAAAGAAGATAAGCTTTTTATGAAACGTATTGGAATTCTTGGGGGAACATTCAACCCCACCCACATCATGCATATTCGTCCTGCGGTTGAAGTCAATGAAGCCTTTAGACTCGATCGTATCGATTTTGTTCCTTGTGCAACACCGCCGCACAAGACTGAAAACGGACTTCTTTCTTTCGAATTACGAAACCGCATGATAAGGGCTGCAATCAACCGGTACCCTACTTTTACAGTTAACGAACTGGAAGTGGAACGTTCCGGCCCGTCTTATACGTATGATACGCTTCAGCACTACAAAGAAACTGAAGGTGACTGCGAACTCTTCTTTATTATGGGATCAATTGATTTGCCGACGCTTGCGGACTGGCATAAGGGGCTGGAGCTTATCGATCACGCAAATATTATCGTACTTGCGCGCTCTGATGCTGATGTGGAAATGTTTAATGCATTATGTCCACAATACTGGCCGGATTTAGAATTACTCCCACCAGCGGGAAATGTTGCGGCCGCCTATTCTCTTGGCGCCCATAATATCTACTTTTTGCCGCAGCCAAGAATTGATGTTTCCGCAACTCTTATACGCGAACGCTGGCTGCAAGATCGCGACATCTCTTATCTCGTGCCGGACAGCGTGCTTAAAATCATGGGTGATTACGCTGATGTCATCACTGCATGCTGGAACGATGAAAGGAATTGCAAGTAACGTTGAACAGTACCTGCACAGGGGCTAGCTTCGTTTTTCCAGATACATCGCCTGATCAGCTCGCTGTAGCAAAACTTCCGGTGTTTCGCCGTCTTCGGGGTACATTGCCACCCCGACGCTTAATCCAACGCTTACAGAATTTTCATCGTTAATTCGAATCGGAGCTTCTGCAACTCTATGGATTTTGCGAACAACAGCATCCACATCACACGCTGAACGTACGTTCTCAAGAACAATACAAAATTCATCACCACCGATGCGCCCAAAAACATCCCTGTCACGTATCTGTGCATTAATTCGCTCTACGAGCTCTTTAATTACAATATCGCCACTGTGATGTCCGTGCGTATCATTCACGTTTTTGAAGTCATTCAAATCCAAATACAGTACGGCAAAAGTACCGCTATCATACCGTGCAGTTGCAAGAATATTATTCAATTTCTCGTAAAACGAGCCTCTACTAAATACTCCGGTCAAACAATCACGGGTTGCCCTTCGCTGCAAATCAAGCTCGGCACATCTGCGCTCTGTCACATCTGACAAGATACCTTCGACGTAGGGAATCTGATTCTTTGGATCAATGCTCCAATGGGCAGAAATTTCTCCCCAAATCGGCGTCCCATCTCTTCTCAAAAGCTGCGCATTAAACTTAGACTGACGTCCCACGGTCTGCACTTGATCCATCAAATTGATGAAATCATCTGCAGTGACAAATCGATCTGAAAAATTATGACAGGTTGGCGCTGTGGACCAGTCCAGAACTTCGAACCCAAAAATTCGATTAAAAGCAGGGTTCGCTTCAATGATCTGCCCTGTTTCCTCCAGGCGGAACATACCTTCCGCTGCATTCAGATACAGCGCTCTATACTTGGCTTCTGCCTCTCGCAAGGCTGCTTCCGCTTGCAGGTTTTCTTCAAGGTTTGTCATTACGCAAAGCAAATTATTACTTGCACCAACCTTGCTTACAGAAAACCATACCGGAATCATTTCCTCTTGGAGAGTGACGACATAGCCCTGAAAATTTTGTTTGGAATTGGCACTGAGAGTTCTGCACACAGCCTGAAGTCGCATCAACGTTTCTGCATCAAGCAAATTGTTAATATGAAGACCTTCGAGTGGATCTGAATATTCGACTAGTTGTCCTAAATGTTCGTTGGCGAAATCAACCCGCCATGCCTCATCCAGCATAACAACGCTTTCAGGAATATTCTGTGCGATAAGCTTATACTTTTCGATAGCACGTTCATGACGAGCATCGACTCTGCTATATGAACAAGCGGAGCCGACTGTGCATTCAAACATTTGTGCGGGACTAGAAAGAGGTAACCAAGCAAATGGTTGTATTTTTTTCACACGAGTAAAGGCATTGTCGTTTAGTTCCTCACAACAACAAATGACCGGTAATCTGGAAGACTCCGGACACACTGCCAGCTCGTCCAGCAACGCTACAGTTGTGTCGCAATCAGTGTTAGCAAGAAGCACAGAATGGGGATACTGCCGAAATGCTGAACGTACCTGATTTATAGAAACACCACACTGCCGAACAATATATTCCTGCTGATTTAAACACGCGGTACTACCCAGTACTGCTTTCGCATCGTGTTCCAATACTAAAAGACAATTTTTCGTGTTGTCTGTGGCTGCCATGAAGCATTCCCTATTATTCATTACTCTCACAAAAGCGCCCAACCCATACAGACACCAAACGTCATGACGCAAAAGGTGATTACACCTTCAGTAGCCTGAGTGTATTAATCGACAGATATTCTTATTTATTTAATATTTTGTCGCAGTTAACCACACAAAAAGTTGGCCCCCCCAACCTGCTGGTAACGTAACGCATGAGGCAAATCATGAAAGCAAGGAAAGTACGCTTTGCAGCACTCTATCCGGTTTTATGGACCTCATGCATATCTGCTCTTTATCACATACTTTTTTGCCATGCAGAGAGCAAGGCCTGCACTCTTCATCTGCTTCAAGCACAATATCGGACAATCCTTCCGGATAAAATCCCCATGCTCGATGTGTAGGACCGAACAATCCTACAACCGGAGTCTGTACGCCGCCTGCAAGATGCATCGGGCCAGAATCGCCTGTAATAAGCGCCTGCGAACAGGAAAGCACAGCACAAGTTTCTCGAATCGTTGTTTTGCCAGTCAAATCGGTTACATTTTCTCCTTCTGAAACAGGAGAAGTACCCACACCCACAATAACAACATGTGTACCAGCATCAACGAGCTTTGCAGCTAATTCACGCCAATAATCGCTAAACCATGCCTTATTGGGATGCGTTGAAAATGGATGCAGTGCAACAATCGGCTTATCACCCGCAACACGCCCGCACTTATCTTTTCCACACTGGCGTTCTTCTTCTGATAAAAAGATCTGCGGGAGTAATTCCAGACGCGAAGGAGCTTCTTCTTCTACAGCAAGTGCGTATCGTTGCGGCACGTTAAAACGCAGCAACTTTTCACCGCCAAGCTTTCCCTCTGTCTGTAAAAACAATCTGCGCTGTAAAGAAAACTTAGGGTATCTGCGAACTGCGCCATTCCAGCACAAAGCCAAAAATCGTGATCGCATCGTACCGTGTAAATCCAGCAGCCCTTTGCCTTCGTGATCTTCAGCTAACTGCTTAAAGAAGGTGTACTCATTGCTGGAGCGTAACTCTTCTTTATTTATGGAAAGGATAGTATCTATGGCAGGGTGTCCTTCCAGTACTGAAGCCCATGGCTCCAAAGTGAGGAAGGTAAAGCGCCAGCCGTATTTTTTATGTAAATAGGAGAGCACACCAGTAGTGAGCACTACGTCGCCAAGTGCGCTCAATCGCATGACTAACCAGTTATTAGGTACTTTCATATACTCACTCTATATCGTATCTTTCCATCAGAAGCTATGCCCTAACCAACCAGAAAATCATTATAAATCAAGCTTAGGCAGTGTTACCGCGTCATCGTCAAAAGCAAAAACCTGCTCAGTCAACTCGATAGGCTGTTGTTCCAGCAAATGTTCTGCTTCTTCAGTAGCGGATTCAGCAAGCTCTTCAGACAGCTTAGCGGACGTTGCAGAAGCATTTTCCACAACTGAAACAAGTGTTTCCGTTTCAGAAACAAATTCAGAACAGGTCACACCCGCTTTAGTGAAGATAGCGGTTAATGCCAGCTCAACATTTTCTAACTGACCTAAAACCTTTGCTGCACGCTTTACAGCATCTTTATCCGCTGTGGCAATACGTGAATCACTCTGTTTCTCTAAGAGACTCAAGCCATTAAAGACTCTGTCCAACGCCCTAGACCCAAGAGTCTTGCCGTTATCACTGGCTTCCGCAGCATGACGACATTTTCCGGACAAGCCACGGATTTCGTCAACAATGGTTCCCATAGCTGTTGTATCTGAACCAATGCGTGCGGCTTCAACGTTAACATTGATTGCCAACGTCTCAAGGTGACGCGCAACATCTTCATAACTGGCAACCTGCCAGCCCATGACTTTCATAGCACGTTCAATTTCTGTAAATTGAGACTTAAGCTCGCCAACGGCTGCAGTAGGAACATTGCATGGTTTTGCCACAACATCTAATGCAACAGATACGGCAGAAGACAATTCACTGAAATTGTTAACCCCGTGCAGAGTTGCAAATGCTTGTTCGCTTTGCCCTGCGGCCTGCGAAATTCCTTTCTCAAGCTTTACTCCGGAGTTACGTATTTCCTGAACCTTTTTAGTAACAGAGGCCAGTGAAGTGGATGCGTCATACACACATGCTTTCAATGCCTGTAACATATCTGAAGAAGAACCAGTTGCCGGAAGATTTACAGATTCAAGACATTGTCGCAAACTTTGCTCGACTTCACGCTGAGTCTTCTCAACTTCACCGATAGCCCGGCTCAATGCATCAAGCCCGAGAGTATTTTCTATATCCGTAACAGGCTTTCCTTCTGCTATGTTCTCCAACGCTCTGGTCTGTTCTGCCACCTTACTCCACACAGTCCACAACGCTGTTTCAAGCGGAGACATTCTACTAGAAGTGCGGGATGAAGGCGGACGCTCTCCAGATGTTAGGCCGGCTACAGCCTGCCCTACACGAGAAACAAACTGCCCTGAAGACCTCAAAATTAACAGGTAGCTGAGAAGTGCGATAATGACCGCGCCTGCAACAATTATAACACCCGGTAAAATAGAAGATTCTCGAACAAATGCCAAAGAGTCTCGCTGCGAATCTGCAAGCTGCCTGATGGCAACATTGACATTGGAAAGACCAGTGCCAACATCTGAATCAACATCCAATGCTCTATTGTACAGCTGCCCCAGCTGAATAAAATCAGTATTTAAATTTTTTGCAGCAACGATTACACGATCCAGCACCAGCAAGTCCATTGCCTTCATGCTTCTTCGCAACGCCCTGCAGCTTCCCAGCAACGATTCTGCGCTATTCTTAGCAAGATCGTAGTCGTTCTTCTGGTTCGTCGCTTCCATCAATCGCAATGCAACCTGTAAGTTTTGTACACTCTGCTGCATTACTTTAAGTCGTTGATTGCGCTTTTTCTGCGCATCTTGCGATGAAACACTTAACAACGAAACACGCTGGTCAGCAATAATTCCTGCAATGCGATCTACATCGTCAGCAATATTTTTTACGTTCTCTTTCGAAAGCCCGATGTAGCGACTGATTCCAGAGTTTAGTGCTTTAAGTGCTTCCAGCTTTTCTTTATAGCCTATATTTGCAAGCTGCGCGCGACGTATCACCGCTGCTTCATTTGAATTTTTTGTTGAATCAAATTCTTTAAGCTGTTTTGCAAGCTCAGCACTGAGCTCAAGCAATGCATCGTGTCCTGCACCAGAAAGTGCAGCCTTGTGCACCATGGTAATGCTGCTTTCTAAATGAGAAAGCCTGACAAGGGCATCATAATTTTTTGATAACCGTCGTTCACCATCAATACCAAAAAAGACAAGAGCTCCCATGAGCCCTAATAATAAAACATATCCGGTGACGAGCTTAAATCCTATTCGCATGAAATACTCCGAAGATAAAAATGCATCGCCGATATGTACCCAAGTTCTCAAACTTCGGCAAACAGAAGGTTTCACCCAATAGAACCCAAATAGAAAAATAAAATCCCATGCACGATGGTTCTCATACACGGGATTTTAATGTTCGTATGCTTTTGGGTGCAGCAATTGAACAAAAAGTAATTTTTTATCAGTCAGCTATAAGAACATTTGATTCTGTATTCATACTCGCAGTGAGGTCTGCAAAAACTTTTAAGTACTCAGTAGACGCTGTCACTTCATATACATCTTGAAGTTTACGCATCTGCCGCAGCATTTGGTCAAGTCTTCCATCCTCGTTTACCAGCAGCCAAATACGGCTTGTGGCACTGTCTGCAACCGGCAGACACAAAATAGCTTCAACGTTAAATGCCCGTCGTGAAAACAAACCTGTAACGTGTGCCATCACTCCCGGATGGTTGTTCACCAGAATATCAAGAACAGTATGTGCATGATTAGCCATTTGTATCGCCTCCGATCATTATGCGGTTCGCAGCCCCTGGAGGAACCATCGGCAAAACCTTTTCTTCTCTGCTCACTGGCATGTGAATGAGACATGGTCCTGTGGTCGCTAATGCTTCTGCCAAAATTTCTTCACTGCAATTTTCTGCCAAATCGACCACCTTCCAACCGAATCCGCGTACAATTGCACCGTAATCCAATGCGATAGGATATTCTGAAGAGAAGCAGTTGCCGTTGAAGAATAATTCCTGCTGCTGATGTACTAAACCAAGACACTGGTTGTTGAACAACACCACTGTAACATCAACACGATGCTCAGCAGCTGTTGCAAGCTCCTGTATATTCATCAAAATACTGCCGTCACCACTGAAACAGATAACTTTTTTATCCGGCGCAGCAAGTGCAGCACCAATTGCTACAGGCAAACCAAAACCCATTGTACCCAGTCCGCCTGAGGTCAGCCATTGGCGACCGCCTGTAAACGGATAACTCTGTGCGGTCCACATCTGATGCTTTCCTACATCTGTTGTAACAATGGTTGAATCATCAGAAAGTTCTCCCACAAGGCGAATAAATTTCTGTGGTGACTCAAAACCACTTTCAACCGGAGAATGCGGAGGAAAGGCTGTTTTCAAAGCAGCAATGTATCCAATCCACTCTTTTCGTGACTTTGTTTCAATTTTTGGAAGCAATTTTGAAAACACATCGCGGATGTCACCCAGGATACCAAGACTTGCAGAACGAAGCTTATCAAGTTCACAGTGGTCAATATCAATGTGAATAATTTTCGCGTTTGGACAAAACTCGTTAACCTTGCCGGTTGCGCGATCATCAAACCGAACGCCTGCGGCAACAATCAAGTCACACCCTTCCATAACCATATTTGTGTATCGTTCTGCATGCATTCCCAGCATGCCAATATTCAAATCATGATCCCGAGGAATAACGCTCAGCCCCATAAGGGTCATCGTTACAGGCATAGAAGCTGTTTCTGCAAGATTCTTACAAATAGTATCTGCCTGCGCCGCCACTACACCGCCACCTACCCATAATACAGGGCGCGCAGCACTGTTAATCATCTTTGCCGCAGTCGCTATATCCGCCTCAGCAACTTTTGGTGGCGCGTCAGCCACAGCAGGTTCTGGAAACGCATCAATTACGATCTGCTCAAGTTGAACATCACGCGGAATATCAACGAGAACCGGACCTGGTCGACCTGAAGCGGCAATTCGGAATGCTTCTGGAATTACAGTAAGCAGTTCCTCTGCGGAACGTACAAGAAAGTTATGTTTTGTGATGGGAATAGACATCCCGTAGGTATCTACTTCTTGAAATGCGTCAGTACCGATAAGCGGAGTTGGAACTTGCCCTGTGATACATACAAGAGGAACTGAATCAAGTTTGGCGTCCGCAATGGCAGTAACAATATTAGTTACACCGGGGCCGGAGGTAGCCAGACACACAGCAGGCTTACCAGTAGTTCGAGCCATTCCCTGTGCTATAAATCCTGCTCCCTGCTCATGCCGAGCAAGGATATGCGTAATTTTTTCGCTACGCGATAACGCATCGTACAACGGCAGGTTTGCTCCACCGGGGATACCTGAAACAGTGGTAATGCCCTGTCGCTCTAAAAGACGAATAGTACATTCTGCGCCGGTCATTTCTCGCATTATTCTTCCTGCCCTGATCCAAGTTTTTTTTATTGCCAGCGGAGATTTTGGATCAAAAAAAAATCCGCCGGGCTGATGCGCTGGCGGAGTCAATCTTACTAAGTATGTAAAATCCGTTACAACGCGACGACGTTCCTTACGACGTTGACGACGACCACGATAACGGAGACTAGCAGCGCGCTGCTAGCTTCAATTGGGTAAGTTGTCGTGGTTGCGTTGTACATGTTGCTTTCCGAGTTTTACAAAGTTGTTAAGACTTTGATACCCAGATGTTCTTTAGCTGTCAACACGTATACGTTTTATTCAGTTAATCGAACATATTGAGCGAACAAACAGTTGTCGTCCCCAAACAGAAGACCAAAAAAAAAGGTTCAGAATTACTTCTGAACCTTATATCTTCATGGTAGCGGGGACAGGATTTGAACCTGCGGCCTTCGGGTTATGAGCCCGACGAGCTACCGTACTGCTCCACCCCGCGACATCGTGAGAAGGTATCTATGCCCTTCTTGGTCGTCCATCAACAGAAACAAAAATTTCATTTCTACTGGAACGTAAGAAAAAGAAAAAGAGGTTCAGAATCACTTCCGAACCTCATATATTCG